>ONED01000013.1 GCA_900316755.1 uncultured Eubacteriales bacterium | reverse complement strand
TCCAAAGTATACGCTGACACTGACCAATTGGGAAGTGAGATTGATGTTCCAAAACATGATACGGAACTGGTTTATGGATGCCGAGGGAGATTATAATGATTTCATTCAGGCGTTGCTGCTTGGAGACGTGGATGCCATGAATGATTACATGAACCATGTGGCATTAAGTGTGTTCAGCTACTTTGATACCGGAAACAAACCTTCCGGAGAAAGACCGGAGCGGTTTTATCATGGATTTGTACTGGGACTTATTGTAGAACTACAGGACAGGTATGTGGTTCACTCCAACCGGGAGAGCGGATTTGGAAGATACGATGTAGTGCTGGAACCGAAAAATCTGCGGCAGGATGATGCATTTATTCTGGAATTTAAGGTGCATAATCCGAGAAAAGAGGAGAGCCTTGCAGATACGGTGGCGGCAGCGCTTGCCCAGATAGAAGAAAAGCAGTACGCTGCAGCGCTTCTTACAAGGGGTATTCCGGCAGAGCATATCCGGAAATATGGGTTTGCCTTTGTGGGAAAGAGAGTACTCATTGGGTAAAAAGATTTCCACATTATCAGCATTTGTGCTCGGTGTGAGTCTTAATCCCACTAAAAAAGACATAAAAACTATCTTGCCAAAAATTGATTGCAAGAGTATAATGAAAGCACATCATACGAGGCACAGAATGCATCAAATGTTCTTTGTGCCTCATAAGCGTCTATATGGATGTTTCTGAATTTCAAGGCATTTCTGCTGAAGAATTTCAAAATTGATGAAAAGTGAATATTTGGAGAGTGATGCCTATGATTGAAGAGTTCATATGATTTTTACGACTATGAAAATTTATGCTACCATAAGAACAGAAAATATGATACGATAAGGAGAGAGCAGAATGAATCAAAAAAGAACATTACAGGAATTAACCATTAAAGACAACTTCATGTTTGGTGCAGTGATGTTGAAGCCGGAGAATTGCAAGGGCATTCTGGAACTGGCATTGGGTATTGAGATTGAACGTGTGGAGATTACCAAGGAAAAGACGATAGTATATAATCCGGAATACAAAGGTGTGCGTTTGGATATTTACGCGAAAGATGAGAATAATACGCACTACAATGTAGAGATGCAGGCGTTGCGCAAACAGGCGCTTGAGAAGCGAGCGCGATATTACCATGATCAGATGGACATGGAACTATTGCTTAGTGGGACGTCATACAGAGAGTTGCCGGATACATACGTTGTGTTCATCTGTGACTTTGATCCATACGGGATGAAGAAATACCGATATACGAGAGAAGTTGTATGCAAAGAGGTATCGGAATTGGAGATGGAAGACGGGACGCATACGATATTCCTAAGTACAAAAGGCACAAATGACGATGAAGTACCACCAGAGTTGATTCGTTTTCTAGAATTTGTGGCAGCTCCACTTTCAGATAGTGAGAGAGACTTTCAGGACGAATTTGTGAGAAAGTTGCAATCTTCTATACGTGAAGTGAAGACCAGCCGTGAAATGGGGGCAAGGTATATGACGTTTGAAGAGTATTTGAAGGAAGAGCGCGAGGAAGCAAGAGAAGAAGGACGCGCAGAAGGACGTGCAGAAGGACGTGCAGAAGGACGTGCAGAAGGACGTGCAGAAGGACGTGCAGAAGGACGTGCAGAAACGATTAAGGTCTTGATTAAAACGGCCAGAAAATATTATGTAAGTGATGATGAGATTGTGGAACAGTTGATGTCAGAACTGTCAATCACTGAGGAGGAAGCGAAGGGGTATTTGTCATAATAGCAAAATCAACACAAATTCAAAAAGATGGAGAAATAAAAAAAGAGGGTGTGAAACGAAAGCCCTTTATGCTATAATAGAGAAACATAAGAGAAAAATATCTTAAGGAGCAGATGTATGAAAAGAGTGTTATTGAAGCTGAGCGGCGAAGCGCTGGCAGGTGATAAAAAGACAGGGTTTGATGAAGTGACCTGTATTGGGGTTGCAAATCAGGTAAAGCAACTGGTGGAAGATGGGATTCAGGTTGCGATTGTGACCGGAGGCGGCAATTTCTGGAGAGGACGTACCAGTGAGACGATTGACCGCACAAAGGCGGATCAGATTGGGATGCTGGCGACGGTGATGAATTGTATTTATGTTTCTGAGATTTTCAGACACGTGGGGATGCAGACAGAAGTCTTTACACCCTTTGTCTGCGGAGCATTTACCACCCTGTTTTCCAAGGATGCGGCGGTGGAAGCTCTGAATGCGGGAAAGGTTATCTTTTTTGCAGGGGGGACAGGACATCCTTATTTCTCCACAGATACGGGTGCGGTGCTTCGCGCAATTGAGATTGAAGCCGATGCGATGTTGCTCGCAAAAGCCATCGACGGGATTTATGACAGTGATCCGAAGTTGAATCCGAATGCGAAAAAGTATGATGAGATTTCCATTCAGGAAACGATTGATAAGAGGCTGGCAGCAGTAGATTTGGCGGCATCCATTTTGTGTATGGAGAATAAGATGCCGATGCTGGTATTTGGTTTGAATGAGGAAAACAGCATTGTAGAGACGATGAAAGGTAATTTTACAGGTACGAAAGTAACTGTGTAAGAAAAGAAACGGAGGATTTTTAATATGAACGAAAAATTACAGGTATACGACACGAAAATGCAAAAGACACTGGACAACTTGGAATCAGAATTGAGGGCCATCCGTGCAGGACGTGCCAATCCGCATATTCTGGATAAACTGGTGGTAGATTACTACGGAATGCCGACTCCGATTCAGCAGGTGGCAAACGTTTCTGTGCCGGAGGCTCGTATGATTCAGATTCAGCCATGGGAAAAGAGCATGCTGAAGGCAATTGAAAAAGCAATTTTAACATCTGACATTGGCATCAATCCGACCAATGATGGTACGGTTATCCGCCTGGTATTCCCGGAACTTACGGAGGAGCGCAGAAAAGAACTTGTGAAGGACGTAAAGAAAAAGGGTGAGGCAGCGAAGGTTGCGGTTCGTAATATTCGCCGTGACGGGAACGATGCTTTTAAGAAATTAAAAGGCTCTGATGTTTCTGAGGATGAGATTAAAGATTTGGAAACCCAGTTACAAAAAATTACAGATAAGTATGTTGCAGAGGTTGACAAGGCAGTGGAGGCAAAATCCAAAGAGGTTCTTACTGTATAAAGACAGTAATGAAAGTATGGAAGATAAGAGGAGTTTTGCATGGACATACCACAGCATATCGCGATTATATTAGATGGAAACGGACGTTGGGCAAAGAAGAAAGGAATGCCGAGGAATTATGGGCACGCGCAGGGAAGCAAAAATGTAGAGCGAATCTGTGAGGATGCCTATCACCTGGGGGTGAAGTACCTGACGGTGTATGCGTTTTCTACGGAGAACTGGAAACGACCCAAAGAGGAAGTAGACGCCCTTATGGGGTTATTGCGTAATTATATGAAAACCTGTCTGAAAACGGCAGAGAAAAATCGAATGAGGGTTCGTGTGCTCGGAGATAAGACCGGGTTGGACGAAGATATTAAAAAACGAATTGCAGAACTGGAAGAAGCGACAAAAAACAATGACGGGCTGAATTTTCAAATTGCATTAAATTATGGAAGTCGTGATGAGATGGTTCGCGCCATGAGACGGCTTTGCACAGATTGCAGGGAGGGGAAGTTTGCGCCGGAGGAGATTAACGAGACTATGTTTGAGTCGTATCTGGATACGCATGGGATTCCTGACCCGGATTTGATGATTCGCACCAGTGGGGAGCAGAGATTGTCAAATTATCTGCTGTGGCAGCTTGCATACAGTGAATTTTATTTTACGGATGTGTTGTGGCCGGATTTTACAAAAGAGGAATTACTTAAGGCAATTGAGTACTATAATGGAAGAGAAAGGCGCTTTGGCGGCGTGCAGGAAGGAGACGGCGTATGTTTAAAACGAGGCTTTTAAGTGGCATACTGCTTGTTATCATCGCGCTGGTGACGATTATCAGTGGTGGGGATGTGTTGTTTGCGACGGTGTTATTGATTAGTCTGATTGGCATGATGGAGCTTTATCGGATTTTGGATTTGCACAAAACACTGCCCGGAATCGTAGGTTATGTAGCTGCAGTACTGTATTATGGATTGCTTCGGTTTGAACGCATGGATATGGTAATGCTGCTTACGATAGGATTTTTGATTGCTCTTCTGATTGTATATGTGTTTTCCTATCCGAAGTATCGCTCAGAGCAGATTACGCTTCTGTTTTTTGGATTATTTTATGTGGCGTTTATGCTTTCTTACATTTATCAGATTCGTATGCTCCCGCAAGGCGTATTTTTAGTGTGGCTGGTGTTTCTGTGCTCATGGGGGTGCGATACCTGTGCATACTGCGTGGGGATGCTGTTTGGAAAGCACAAAATGGCGCCTGTGCTGAGCCCAAAAAAATCAGTAGAGGGAGGCATTGGCGGTGTGGCAGGCGCGATGCTTTTAGGGGCTTTGTATGCGGCTCTTTTAAATCATTTTGTACCGGACACAGGCGCAGACGTGGTACGTTATGCGTTGATTTGCGGTGTGGGTGGTGTGATTTCCCAAGTGGGAGATTTGGCAGCATCTGCCATAAAAAGGAATCATGAGATTAAGGATTATGGCAGGCTGATTCCGGGACACGGAGGAATTTTGGATCGTTTTGACAGTGTGATTATTACTGCACCGATTATTTTTTACTTGCTTGCAAGATAGCGTAAAAGCAGCCTGCAAGATACAGGGAAGGAATGGAAATGAAAAAAATAGCAATATTAGGCTCGACCGGTTCCATCGGAACACAGACTTTGGAGGTTGTCCGTGAAAATGGGGACATAGAGGTCTTAGGGCTTGCAGCCGGAAACAATATCCGGCTTTTAGAACAGCAGATTCGGGAGTTTCATCCGAAGGTAGCGGCTGTATGGAAGGAAGAAAATGCGAAAGAATTAAGGGAACGCACTCGGGATCTGCCTGTTAAGGTGGTATGCGGCATGGAGGGACTGATTGAGGTCGCTGTGTTGGAGGAAGTGGATATCCTTGTGACAGCAATTGTCGGGATGATTGGAATCCGTCCGACGATTGCCGCCATGGAAGCGGGAAAAAATATTGCTCTGGCGAACAAAGAGACTTTGGTGACGGCAGGGCATATTATTATGCCGCTTGCGAAGGAGAAGCAGGTTTCTATTCTGCCGGTTGACAGTGAACATAGTGCCATTTTTCAATCTTTGCAGGGAAACCCAAGGAGCGCCCTGCATAAGATTTTATTGACAGCATCCGGAGGTCCTTTCCGGGGAAAGACAAGGGAAGACTTAAAAGATATTCAGGTAGAGGACGCTCTGAAGCACCCCAACTGGGAGATGGGAAGAAAGATTACGATAGATTCTTCTTCTCTGGTGAACAAAGGGTTGGAAGTGATTGAAGCGAAATGGTTGTTTGGTGTGGAGATTGAACAGATTGAGGTGGTGATTCATCCGCAGAGCATTATTCACTCGATGGTGGAGTATGTGGATGGCGCAATCATTGCGCAGCTTGGAACTCCGGACATGAAGCTTCCGATTCAGTATGCACTGTATTATCCGGAGCGCAGATTCCTGCCGGGGGAGAGAGTGGATTTTTCTGCATTATCGAAACTGACTTTTGAAAAACCGGATGTGGATACCTTTTATGGTCTGCGGCTTGCAATGGAAGCAGGAAAGGCAGGAGGTTCTCTTCCGACCGTGTTTAATGCGGCCAATGAATTGGCAGTGAGTAAGTTTTTGAATCGTAAGATTGGGTATCTTCAGATTCCGGAAATTATTGAAGCGTGTATGCGTGCGCATAAAAATATTCCAAATCCATCCGTAGAGGAAATTCTGGAAACAGAACGGGTGGTATATGAACAGATTGAAAGCAGGTGGTAAATTGGGTATTATTCTTGCAATACTGGTGTTTGGAACCATTGTCCTGGTTCATGAGCTGGGTCATTTTTTGCTGGCAAAGGCAAATGGAATCCGGGTAGATGAATTTTCTATCGGAATGGGACCAAGGCTATTCAGCAAAGTGAAGGGAGAAACCAGATATTCTCTCAAATTGTTCCCCATCGGAGGTTCCTGTATGATGGGGGAAGATGATGCGGAGGATACGTCAGAGGGAAGTTTTAACAGCAAGTCTGTCTGGGCGAGAATGGCAGTGGTGGCAGCTGGTGCTGTTTTTAATTTCATTCTGGCATTTCTTTTTGCGGTGATTCTGGTGGGCTATACGGGCTATGATGAGCCGGTGATTTCCGGAGTCACTTCCGGATATTCGGCAGAAGCAGAAGGGATGCAGGCCGGAGACCGCATTGTAAAAATGAACGGAAAAAGGATTCATCTCTGGCGTGAGGTAACCTATTATAATATGTTTCATCCGGGCGAGACCGTAGAACTTGTGTATGAGCGTGACGGGGAAAGACAGGAGATTACGCTTGTTCCGAAGCAGGATGAAGACGGAAGGTATATGCTGGGAGTGATATCACCATCCTCCTATACGAAAGCCAATATGTTTACTGCACTTCAGTATGGAGTCTACGAGGTGAAGTTCTGGATTTGTACCACCATTGAGAGTCTGAAGATGCTGATAACGGGCAGCGTCGGCATAGACCAGTTGTCCGGACCGGTGGGGATTGTCAATATCGTGGACGATACTTATAAGCAGACGAAATCTTATGGTGCGTTGGTTGTCCTGATGCAGATGCTGAATATCGGAATTCTGCTTTCTGCAAACTTAGGTGTTATGAACCTGTTGCCGCTTCCGGCTCTGGATGGAGGACGTTTGGTCTTTCTGATAATCGAGGCAATTCGTGGAAAACGCGTGCCACCCGATAAGGAGGGAATCGTTCACTTTGTGGGAATGATGCTTTTATTTGCTTTGATGATATTTGTATTGTTCAATGATTTAAAACGTATTTTTTAAACGAAACTTTTTTAGGAAAACAAAATAGCTGTTCCAAATCCGGTTGTTTGTACGGATTGGAACAGCTATTGATTTCTGGTTCTGATTTTGTACTCTGGCTGTTTACGTCAGTTCTGCTATGCGGGAAACGCCCACATAGATTTCCGAAATTTTATACCAGGTGGGATAATCCACAACCCCTGTTACAGGAAGCCCGAATACGGACTGGATTTTCCTTACGGCTGCTGCAGTGCCGGGACCATAGATTCCGTCTACGGTGACTTTGGGAACAGCCGGATATGCATTGGAAATCACATTGATTTGCTCCTGCATCTGGCGCACTTTCTCGCCTGTGGAACCCTGTGTCAGGTCGTAGCCCGGCCAGGAGGAGGGTATGCCGGAGATTTCCTGGGCAGTGTTGATATACATGTTATCCCCATAGAAGTATCGTAGAATTTCAATGGCAGAATATCCCTGCTCCCCGAGGGACTGCGAACCCCACTGTGTCATCCAGTTCGGACATTGGACCCGTCTGCCGTCACAATACTGCGTCAGAATCGGCTGTCTTACATTTGGACGGGACAGGTAGCTTGCAAACAGTTCGTCTACGATGACGGAAATGGTATCATAGTAATTCCGCTCCGGAATCCATTTGTGGTCAAAGGCGGTGGAGGCGGTAATCGTAAAATCGTAGCCCTGATTTCGGTACCATTCTGTGTAGACCCGGTTCAGTGTAAAGGACATGATGGCAAGTACATTTGCACGGATTGCTTCCGGTGCCCAGGTGGCGTATATTTCACTGGATGCCACGTTTTTGATGTAGTCTTTGTATTTTACATAATAGTTTTGGGCCGTCGTATCCCGTGGGGAGCCGTCATGGACAACCACATATTCCGGCACGACGACGCGGCTAAGTACGATTTCACCGGTTTCCGTCACAGGCTTAATCTCTGCTTCCGGAATTTTGGGCGGATAGTCTCCGTAAAGTGTATGTGCCGGGATGACGAACACTTCTTCTTCGGTTTCCGGCGGAGTTAGCGGACGCATGGTCACGTTTTGAATGGCGGTGACGTTTGCAAGGAGTTCCGTGCCGGAAATACTGATGGGTTCAAACCCGCTTGCAGTAACCGAAATCGTATATTCCGAATAGGGTTGGAGCTCAATGGTGGGATTCAAGCTGTATTCCAATGGCGGAGTGCTAAGCTCGATGGTTTCGGTCTGCCCGGAGGAGTCGGTGGTGAGTTCTTCCAATTTGGATTCCGGAACACCGGTGTATGCGATGGAAATCTTTGCGTCAGAGACAGGATGGGAATTCACCACAGAAGAAACATTGATTTGCAGTTTTCCTTTATCAATATTGTTTTGATTCATGTGGATACCTCGTAGAAAATCTGTTACATTTATAATATGCGACAGGAGGAATAAAGTTTCCCGTATTTCTGCGTGTTTCTATTGAAAAGCACCTTAAAGATTAGTATTAGTTTTGGTCTTATTGCGATTTGCTTTCTCCGGTTGCATAATCAATCGCAATCCCCGGCTGGACATTATAAACATATACATTAAAACAGATGCCCTCGCCGTCATCCTCTACGGATTTTGCTTCCATCTGCACACCAGAAGCTACCAGATTGGCACCTTCAAAAACCGGGGTCACCCGATATAATACATGGTTCCCCGTTTCCCGGATATAATCCGCAACCAGATTTTCAAATGGCAGCATTCCCTCGGTATTTAGATAACGGGTTCCCGTAATCAGATTTCGCTCATTTGCATTTTCCCCGGCAAGCTGAAACCCAATCAAATGGCAACGGTTATATAGATATTTTCCATCCACATTATCATATTTTATCGTCTGCCAGCCGGAGGGCTTTATCTGACCGATTTTTCCGCGCTCCTCCGTCGGCATCAAATCTTCTCCCAGATTTGCCATTGCGACGCCGCACCTTCCGAACACGTCCAGTTCACTGTAAAACTCATAGGATTCGGTACTCTTATTCTCCTTGGAAAAATTCGGCTCATTTTCATTTATAATCACATAAGGTTCATCCGAATATTCCGGTATCTCTGCCAGTGTTTCTACATGAATGGTATGTCCCGTCTGCAGGGGTACTTCTGTAATCTTCGGTGTTGCAAGAGCTCCCAAAAACGCCAGCAAGATTACACCGGAAGCCAAAATACCTCTTCTTTTTTGGTGTTTCATATTTCTTCTCCATTTCTCACTTATTACAAATGTTCGAGGAATATTCGTCGAATTCGCTGTTTTTATATTAATTGTAGTTTATTACTGTAAATAGGGACTGTCAATCAGTTTTCTTGAATGTGGGCTTTTGATTGATTTTATCGTTCTTTTGTGCTACCATAAGATTACTTCTGACAGAAGTATCTCGATAAATTTAAATGAAGAAATGGTGAAGATAAGATGATTTTGATATCGATAGTAAAACTGGTGATTGGATTCCTGCTTCTGGTAAAAGGAGCAGATTATTTTGTGGAAGGGGCATCTTCCATTGCGAAAAGGCTTCGGATTCCCACCTTTGTAATCGGACTTACGATTGTGGCCTTTGGGACAAGCGCTCCGGAACTTGCAGTCAGCCTATCGGCTGCGATAAAAGGCAGCAATGACATTGCCATTGGGAATGTCGTTGGCTCCAATATCTTTAATACACTGATGGTTTTGGGCGCAAGTGCTGCGATTACGCCGATTATGGTGAGAAAGAACGTGATCAGAAAAGACTATCCAATGTCGATTTTTGCGGCAGTTTTGCTTGGTGTGCTTGCTATGGACACCATACTTTTCAAGGCACCGGCTATGACAATCAGCCGGCTTGACGGTGGGATTCTGCTTCTCGCTTTTGGATGTTTTATGTATATAACAGTGCGAGAAGGAATGAAACAGCGTGCCGCTTTTAAATCGGAGCATGAAGAAGAGATTGCAAATATGTCGCTGCCGGTGGGGAAAAGCATTTTCATTTTAATCATCGGACTTGCCGGAATTGTGCTCGGCGGGGATTTGTCAGTAGATGGTGCAAAGGAAATTGCACGGGCATTTGGGCTGAGTGAAGCACTGATTGGACTTACGATTGTGGCATTTGGAACTTCCCTTCCGGAGCTGGTGACCTCCGTCGTTGCAGCGAAAAAGGGAGAGAGCGATATTGCGGTGGGCAATGTCATCGGATCGAATCTGTTCAATATTTTCTTTATTTTGGGAACATCGGCAGCCATTTTGCCGATGAATGTAAGCGGCAGCTATCTGTATGATATTACGGTGCTGATTGCAGTTATGGTGCTTACTTACATTCCGATTGCAAAGACGAAAAAGATTTCCAGAGGAGTGGGCGTTTTGATGGTGGCAGCATATCTGATGTACACCGTATATTTGATTGTAAGATCATAAGAAGTAGAAACATGTGGCGAAAGACGAAAGAATGACAGAGCAGGTGACCAGATGAAAAATAAGATAAAGCATTTTGCGAAGGGAGATTTCAGACTTCCAAAACCGGATGTGGTCTTTTCAGAGACTCATCTTCTGATTTCTGTGGGAGAAGGGGAAGTCTATCAGGGATATTTTTTCATAGAGAATCAAAAAGATGGAGATATCAGGGGACTTGTATATCCGTCTTCTTTTCGTATGCATTGTCTGGAGCAGGGTTTTGAAGGGAATCCGGTGAAAGTCAATTTTACCTATGACAGCACCGGGCTTCGTCCGGGACAGATGGAGCAGGGGAAATTCACCGTTGTCTGCAATGGGGGAGAATATGAGCTTACGTTCACAGTGATTGTGGAAAAACCGTTTATTATGACTGCCTACGGAAAGGTGCAGACAATTTCGGATTTTCGGAGACTTGCCATGCAGGATTTTGCGGAGGCAAGAAAGCTCTTCCGTGCAAGGCAGTTTTACGATGTTTTAAAATACGAAACTCCGAGGGTGCGCAATCTGTACGATAACATGAGAAAGTGGTCGTTAGACGATCAGGCATTGGAAGAGTTTCTGGTAGGGATTAAGCAAAAGGAAAAAATCTTTTTGACTCTGTCGGAGGAGCGGATGGAGCTTTCCAATGTCTTGGAGGACCGGAAAGAAATCATTGAGATTACAAAAAATACATGGGGTTATGTCCCCATCCATATTGAGACGCAGGGAGAGTTTCTGGATGTCAGACAGAAAGAGATTTCTACGGAAGACTTTGTGGGAAACGGGTTTGATTTGGAATATGTTATTCGCAAAGACCGCCTGCATGCCGGATACAATTTCGGAAGGATTTTCGTGGAGACCCCTTATGAAGCTCTGACTGTGGAGGTGAATGTACATCAACGTACTGTGCGGAAGGAAATAGGCATAAGGAGAGGGCTGATTGCAGGAGCAGGTCTTAAAGACTATCTTGCCTATATTTCAGGAAAAATGGAAACAGATGTGTGGCTTGACAAGGCGATTGCCTGTGTAAAGAAACTTAGGGAGACAGATCCGGAAAGCGAATACTATATGCTTCTGGAGGCTCATGTATATCTGCGGGGCAGGCGGGAAGAGGAAGCCGGATGGATTCTGGAAAACGGAAATTTCGGGAAATTTGTGATTGGCCGTAAGGCCGAAATCAATGCATACTACCTGTTTTTGATGGCACTTTTGAAAAAGGATACGGCATCTTTGGTACGCGCGCTGGAAGAGATAGGGCGTCTCTATATTAAACACCCATATTCCTGGCCGCTGTTATGTATGCTGGTGAATCTGGATCCGAAATATCGGGACTACAGTGACCGCATGCGGGTATTGGAGAGACAGTTTTTTAATGGCTCGAATCAGATTCTAATCTATGCGGAGGCATATATCTGTTTTCAGGAAAAGGTGCTGCTTCTTCGAAAGCTGGAGTCTTTTGAGATTCAGGTTTTGAACTTTGCGACGAAGTACGGGATGATAACGGAAGAGCTGGCACTGCATGCGGCAGATTTCATCGGTCAGCAGAAAAAGTACAATAAAAAGCTGGTTCGGATTTTGGAGCGTGCCTATGCGATGTACGAGGATAACCGCATTCTGCATGCACTCTGTACCCAGCTGATTAAGGGAAATAAGCTGGGATCGGAGTATTTTAAATGGTATGAACTGGCAGTCAAAAAGGAACTTCGGATTGCACAGCTTTATGAGTACTATATGATGTCTATCCCGCTTGGGTGTGTGAGGGGGGCTTTTCCGAGAACGGTGTATCTGTACTTTATGCACGGGATTCATCTGGATTATCGCCAAACGGCACTCCTGTATGAAAACATTCTGACCTATGAAGCGGCTGAAAGTGAAATTTATCAGCATTATAAAGAACAGATGGAAGCATTTGCCAGGGAGCAGCTTTTAAAGAGACACGTCAATGATTCGCTGCGCATTCTCTATAACCGTTTTTTGCGGGAAGGTGAGCTTTCCTTGGATGAGTTGGACGCGTTGTATGATATCTGTCACAAATATCATGTGACGACAAAGAAACAGGACATAAAATATGTTCTTGTGATTGAAAAGGACGGAAGTATCCGGCAGCGTGTTGCTTATACGGAGTATGGTGCCAACGTATATCTGTATGATAAGGATGCAAGAATCGTATGGGAGGGAAATGATGGTGTACATTATACAGATTCCATTCCTTACGATGTGGTTCGTCTGTTCTATGAAATGCGGTTTATGGAGCTTTGTAAAAAGCGTATGAAAAGCCGGGTGGAAGCGCATGAGGAGTCACAGAAGCTGCCGCTCACATTTGAAAATCTGAAGCTTTACGGGGTGGAGGCGTTTGACGAGGAAGACTGTTTTTTGCTGTGCACGAAAAGAATCCGGGAGCAGGAAAATGTAGAAGACGATTTTTTGCTGTACCTGTGTTTTGAATTATTGAAACGGGACATGTATGACAAGGTTCTGCTAAAATATCTTGCACACTTTTACTGCGGAGCCACAGGCGATATGAAGATGCTGTGGCAAAAAGCGAGGAAGTATGGCGTTCCTTCCGGGGAATTGGCGGAGCGGATTATCACGCAGATGCTGTTCTCGGAAGTGTTGTTCGGTGAGGAAGATATTTTTGAAGATTATTATGTCGGGAATCCTTATTTTCGGCTGAAACAGGCGTATCTTGCCTATATTTCTTACAAGTATGTGGTAGAAGAGCGGGAAACATCTATGAATCTGTTTACCATCATTATGAAAGAGCTGTGTGCCGGGGAATATCTGGCGGAGATTTGCAAAGCGGCGGTTTTAAAATATTTCTCGGGTCAGGTGATAGACCGGAAGTCGGCGGAAATTCTTCAGGGATATTTGCGGGAGCTATGCGCAAAAAGGATGATATTTGCATTTTATCAGGAGTTCCCGAAAGACTGGCTTTGTGAGGTACAGTTATATGACAAGCATCTTGTGGAGTATCATGGACATCCGGGAAATAAGGTAAAGATTGTATATCAGATTCAGGATGGGGAAACACAGACAGAGAGCCTGCTTCCCATGTATGAAGATATCTATGTAAAAGAATTCATTCTATACAATGGGGAAACGCTCCGCTATTATTTTAAAGAAGAAAGAGACGGGCAGGAGGTCCTCAGTGAGAGATATACGTATACAGAGGAGAATCAGGAGAATTGGAGTGGAAAATACGGAAGTCTGAACAGGATAGCGCAGCTTCCGGAAGAAGAACAAAAAGAAGCAATGCTTCAATATGAGCGGGACGAAGAACTTGCAGAAGTGTTTTTCCCCATTTATTAAAATACGGAAGGAGGAATGGTGGAATGGACGGAGACATCATAGGATACGATTTAAATGAGAAATATTGCCAGATTAGTTTTTATAGTGAGAAGCAGCAGGAACCCGAGACGATGGAAACCACCCATGACAATTACCAGATTCCTCTGGCAGTAGGGAAAAAAGAGGAAACATGGGTGATTGGAAACGAGGCAAAGCGTCTCGACGCAGTTCGAAAGGGAGAGGCGATAGAGGATCTTTACCAAAAAGCACTCCACGGGGAAAAAGTAGTTCTTTGCGGAGAAACCTACGAAGCCATCCGGCTTCTGGCGAAATTTGTAGAGGTTTCTCTGCAGAGCTTTTCAAAAATCCGGCAGCTTGTGTTTACGGTTCCGGAATTGAATATGGACATCAGCAGGATGTTAAAGGGAATCGGGCAGCGGGCAGGTGTTTCGAAACAGAATATTTATGTGCAGGATTATAAAGAAAGCTTTTGCAATTACATGCTGTATCAGCCAAAAGAGCTGTGGCAGTATGAGGCGGCTCTGTTCCACTGTGACCGGCATGAGGTGAAGGCATTTATGCTGCGGAAGCTTCGCACGGGATTCGGAAAAGGGACAGACACCTTTGTGACTGTGGATGAGGTTGCAAGTGCCAAGATGAAAGAACTGTCTTCGGTCTACCCGGTACTGAATGTGGACCGGGCAAAGGATGCGGATGTGTGCTTTAAACAATTTGTGCAGGGAGTGTTCGCAAAAAAACTGGTGTCTTCTGTATTCTTGGTAGGAGAGGGCTTTGAAAACAACTGGTATCCCCAGTCGCTGAAGGTTCTCTGCAATGGCAGGCGGGCGTTCCTTGGAAATAATCTTTACAGCAAAGGAGCATGTTATACTGCCTACCGAAAGAGTCTGGCTATCGAGGAAGGTCCGATTTATCTGGACGAGACAAAAATGATGGATCAGATTTGCCTGAAGATGCGGACGCACGGTGTGGATAAGTGGCATCCGATTGTTTCCTGGGGAACCAGATGGTATGAGGCGGATGCCCAGTTTGAAATTCTTCTGGAAAATGCAGATGCTATCGAGATTCATGTGGAATCTCTGACAGGAGAAAAGATGCAGGTAGAAAAAGTGTCTCTTGACGGATTGCCAAAGAGGACAGACTATACACTGAGATTGCAGGCAGAAATCCTTTTTTTGGATGAAAAGACCTGCAGAATGACGTTCAAAGACCTTGGGTTTGGAGAATTTTTCCCGGCAACTGATTTTTGCGTGGAAAAGGAAATACATTTAGGAGGAAGCAATGGGCAGTATCATTCTTTGTCATAAAAAGAAAGCCGGGCATCCATATGAAATCAGCAGGATACACCGCAGAATTTATACGATGGAAGAGCTGTGTTACTATCTGTGCAATCATCTGTATCTGATAGACTATACGATTATGAACAAGCAGCTCTGCGATTGGCTTGATGAGGAGCTGGAGCTTTCGGAACTGGCAGAAAGTCTGCGGCAGATGATAGAACAGCATAGCTCTTCAGAACAGTTTGTGGTTACGATTTTAGCACATTCTTCGATTTACACTACGGCTGAACTGAAACGGATTCAGGATGTACTGGAAAAACTGAAAAATCAAAAACCGATTGAAAAACAAAAGCTGAAAGCAGACAATCTGCTTCAGAGCAAAGCCATCCGGCAGGCAATTTTGATTTACCGCTCCATTGTACAGGGGGAACCGGATGAGAGCATGGACAAAAAATTTTACGGAAGGGTTTATGCCAATCTGGGAACTGCGTACGGAAGACTGTTTCTTTATAAAGAGGCGGCAGAGATGTACGAGGCAGCATATCAGATTTGTGAGGAAAAATCCATGTTAAAAGCGTATCTGTACGCTTGTTTTCGATATATGTCAGACGGAGAATATCAGGAGCTTTTGCAAAAAAGCCGGATGTACCGGGAGGTAGATGGCTGTTTACAGGAAGAAATGAGGGAAAACGAGGAAAAAATAAAATTTGTGCCGGAGGGGGATACATTGCACCAATGGAAAGATCAATACCGCAGGAGCGGGATGGGAGAATGAAAAACGATAAGCTTTTGATGGACACGGCAGTGCTGGCAGGGGAGATTATGCTGCAGAGCGGTGCCGAGACGTATCGGGTAGAGGATACCATGTGTCATATCTTAAAGACATCGAAGCGCCAGTCTATTGAGGCGCTTGCCCTGATGACGGGAATTGTGGCGACCATCAATGATGAGAAAATGGAGCAGCCGATTACGGCGGTAAAGAATATCAAGGAACGTTCTACAAATCTAAATAACATTATCAAGGTGAACGAAATCTCCAGGAAGTACTGCGGAGGGGAAATCCTTTTGGAGGAGGCATACGAAAGGCTGAAACAGGTAAAAGAAAAGCAATACAGCCGGATGCAGTTTAATCTTGCGACGATTGCAGTGGCAGCAGGGTTTGCCGTCATGTACGGAGGAAGTGCTGCAGATGTTTTAGCAACCGCTCTTTCCGGAGTCTGGCTGGCAGCTTGTATGATGTTTGCAAAGCGAATCAAGATGAGTCCGATTTTTGCAGATATTTTTTCCTGTGCCGGAATTGCCATCCTTGCTATGGCTGCCAAGGCAGTTCTGCTGGTGGGGTTAAATCTGGATATCGTGATTATCAGTGCCATTATGCCCATCGTACCCGGTGTTGCCATTACCAATGCCATCCGGGATACCCTGCAGGGGGATTACCTGTCGGGATGTGCAAGGATTTTGGAAGCGTTTTTGAAAGCAGCGTCCATTGCCGTGGGGATTGGACTGGGACTGATGCTCTACAAGACTCTGAC
This sequence comes from uncultured Eubacteriales bacterium, assembly GCA_900316755.1. Lineage (GTDB taxonomy): Bacteria > Bacillota > Clostridia > Lachnospirales > Lachnospiraceae > Faecalimonas. The sequence goes on along the minus strand of ONED01000013.1, from coordinate 26,926 downwards.
GGGAGGTGGCATAGGATGATGATTCGACTGATTGGGGCATTTATTGCGATTGCAGCATTTTCCATTCTTCTGGAAACACCAAAGCGGTATTTGTGGTGCGCGGGATGTGTCGGCGCAGCAGGGTGGCTGGTGTATCTGGTCAGTGAAAAAATAGGAGCGGATGAAGTACTCGCCACGTTCTTATCTGCCACGGTGATTGCGTTTGTGTCACACCTTTTCGCACGGATATGGAAGACTCCGGTTACGGTCTTTTTGATTGCGGGAATCCTTCCTACGGTGCCGGGAGCCGGGATGTACCGCATTGCATATCATGTCATTGCCGGAAACAGTGAGATGGCAGGGCATTATCTGATAAACACGCTGGAATTGGCAGGGGCGATTGCGATTGGGATTTTCCTTGTGGGTGCCCTGTTCCGTGTCTTTCAGAAAGGGTGGAAGCAAAATTCCCTGAGATACCGCAAAAATGAATGAAAAACAAGTTTAAAATTCAAAAAAATATAAATTGTGCCGAATTTTTTAAATAATCGCAAAAAGATTGCAAGAAAGAGTTGCCAAAAAGTCAAAAATCAGATAGACTGTGACGTGATGAAGATTTTTAGGAGGATGTATGAACATGACGCCATATCAAAATTTGAGTGTAGAAGAGTTAACAGCGCAAAAAAGGGAACTGGAAAAGCGTTTCGATGAGGTAAAAGCAAAAAATTTGAAATTAGACATGTCTCGCGGGAAACCGTCAAAGGCTCAGTTGGATTTGAGCATGGGGATGATGGACGTGTTAAACAGCGAATCGGATCTGGTTTGTGAAGAAGGTGTGGACTGCCGTAATTACGGGGTACTGGATGGGATTCGAGAAGCAAAACAGCTGCTTGCGGATATGACCGAAGTTCCAAAGGACAATATTGTCATTTTCGGAAATTCCAGTCTGAACGTGATGTATGACACGATTGCACGTTCGATGACGCATGGTGTCATGGGAAGTACACCGTGGTGTAAATTAGAGAAAGTAAAATTTCTCTGCCCGGTTCCGGGATATGACAGGCACTTTGCGATAACAGAGCATTTCGGAATCGAGATGATTAACATCCCGATGACGGAAGAAGGACCGGACATGGATATGGTGGAAGCCTACGTAAACTCTGATGAAGCAGTAAAAGGAATCTGGTGTGTTCCAAAATATTCCAACCCGCAGGGAATCACGTATTCTGACAATACAGTCCGCAGATTTGCAAGATTAAAACCGGCGGCAAAGGATTTCCGTATTTTCTGGGATAATGCGTATGGAATTCATCACCTTTATGATGATAAGCAGGATCACCTGATTGAAATCCTGATGGAATGTAAAAAAGAGGGAAATCCGGATATGGTTTACAAATTCTGCTCCACGTCCAAAATCAGTTTCCCGGGTTCCGGTGTGGCTGCCATTGCGGCATCCAGCGCAAACCTTGCGGATATTCGTAAGCAGATGAAGATTCAGACGATTGGACACGATAAGCTGAATCAGCTCCGGCATGCCCGTTTCTACAAGGACATTCACGGAATGGTTGAGCATATGAAAAAACACGCAGATATTTTGAGACCGAAGTTTGAAACGGTGCTTTCTGTGATGGAGAAAGAACTGGGAGGTCTGGAGATTGGAAGCTGGATTCGTCCGCGGGGAGGATATTTTATTTCCTTTGACGCATTAGAGGGATGTGCAAAGGCGATTGTCGCAAAGGCAAAAGAAGCCGGTGTGGTGATGACAGAAGCCGGAGCAACATTCCCATACGGAAAAGACCCGAAAGACAGCAACATCCGTATTGCTCCGTCTTTCCCGACGCCGGAGGAATTGGAAGTGGCGACAGATATTTTTGTGTTGAGTGTAAAGCTGGTAAGTATTGACAAAATACTTAGTGAGAAAACGAAATAGGAGTGTCAGAAAAATGAGTAAAGTAAGAACGAGATTTGCTCCCAGCCCGACCGGAAGGATGCATGTGGGAAACCTTAGGACGGCATTGTATGCGTATCTGATTGCAAAACACGAAGGGGGAGATTTTCTGCTCCGTATTGAGGATACCGATCAGGAGCGCTATCAGGAGGGTGCAGTGGAGATAATCTACCGCACTTTGGAAAAGACCGGGCTGGTTCATGATGAAGGACCGGACAAGGATGGGGGAGTCGGCCCCTATGTCCAGAGCGAACGGCAAAAGACCGGGTTGTACCTAAAGTATGCGAAGCAGCTTATCGAGCAGGGGGATGCGTATTATTGTTTCTGCGATAAGGAGCGGCTTGCAACGCTAAAGAGTGAGGTCAAAGAAGGCGGAGAGGAAATCGTAGTATACGATAAGCATTGTCTCCACCTTAGCAAAGAAGAAATTGAGGCAAATCTGGCAGCAGGAAAGCCGTATGTCATCCGGATTAATATGCCGACGGAAGGGACGACGACCTTCCACGATGACATTTATGGAGACATCACGGTAGATAACTGTGAGTTGGACGACATGATTTTGATAAAGTCGGACGGGTATCCGACGTACAACTTTGCAAACGTGGTAGACGATCATCTGCAGGGCATTACCCACGTTGTCCGCGGAAACGAATATCTGTCTTCCGCACCGAAGTACAATCGATTATATCAGGCATTTGGCTGGGATGTGCCGACTTATGTGCACTGTCCGCTGATTACCGATGAAAATCATAAAAAACTCAGCAAGCGTTGCGGACATTCCTCTTATGAGGATTTGATTGAGCAGGGGTATCTGACAGAGGCAGTGGTCAACTATGTTGCGCTACTTGGCTGGAGTCCGTCGGACAACCGGGAAATCTTTTCACTGGAGGAGCTGGTGGAAGCGTTTGATTATCGCCATATCAGTAAGTCACCGGCAGTGTTTGATACCGTGAAGTTAAAATGGATGAACGGGGAATACTTAAAAGCCATGGATTTTGAACCGTTCTATGAGATGGCAGAGCCGTATATCCGTGAAGTTGTGACGAAGGAATATGACCTTCGGAAGATTGCGGCACTTGTGAAGACTAGAATCGAAATTTTCCCGGACATCAAAGAGCAGATTGATTTCTTTGAAATGCTTCCGGAGTATGATCCGGCGATGTATATTCATAAAAAGATGAAGACTACCGAGGAAACCTCCCTGGAGGTGCTTGAGGAGATTCTCCCCGTTTTGGAAGCGCAGGAAGACTACAGCAACGATGCACTTTTTGAAGCACTTCGAGGATATATAGAACAGAAGGGCTGCAAAAATGGGTATGTAATGTGGCCGGTGAGAACCGCCGTGTCCGGAAAACAGAATACACCGGGCGGTGCCACAGAGATTATGGAAATTTTGGGAAAAGAAGAATCTCTTGCGCGGATTCGCAAGGGAATCGAGTTATTAAAGAAGTAAGAAAAGGGGTAATTTATGAGTTTCAATTCGGCTCAGATTCAGGCAATTACCCATAAAGAAGGACCCTGTATGGTCCTTGCCGGTCCCGGCTCCGGGAAGACTACCGTGATTACAAAGCGAATCGAATATCTGATTCAAAAGGAAGGGGTGTCACCAGAAGAAATTCTGGTGATTACCTTTTCTAAGGCTGCGTCCAAAGAGATGCGGGAGCGGTTCCATGCACTGCATCCGGAGCAGCACTATCCGGTCACATTCGGAACCTTTCACGGGATTTTTTATGGGATTTTAAAATGGGCATATAAAATAGGCAGTGACAACATTTTAACGGAAGAGGAAAAATATCAGATTCTTCGCAGGGTGACAGAGCAAATAGGGCTGGATTTTGAGGATGAAAAAGAGTTTCTTCAGGGAATTTCGGAAGAAATCGGAGTCGTGAAGAACCAGCAGATTTCCTTGGAAGCGTATCACGCTGTGAGCTGCACAGAATCGGATTTCCGAACGCTTTATACTGCATATGAAAAAGCGCGCAACGCCGTCCGGAAGATTGATTTTGACGATATGCTGGTTTTAACGTGCCGGCTGTTTCAAAGCCGCCCGGATGTGTTGGGGCTGTGGCAGAAAAAGTACAAGTTTATCCTGATTGATGAATTTCAGGACATCAATCAGGTTCAGTATGATGTCATCCGCATGCTGGCGGCACCGGAACATAATCTTTTCATCGTTGGAGATGATGACCAGTCTATCTATCGGTTTCGCGGGGCAAAGCCGGAGATTATGCTGGATTTTCCGAAAGACTATCCGGGAGCACGGCAGATTCTTTTGAATATCAATTATCGTTCGACCAAAGCGATTGTGAGTGGGGCAGCAAGGGTAATCTGCCATAACAAAGAACGTTATCCAAAGCAGATTGTGACAGAAAACGGGCAGGGTGCGACCGTACATATCCAGGAAGTGCTCCATCCGGTGGAAGAGAGCAGATACGTCGTCCGGGAGATACAGAAGGCGAAGGAAAGAGGCGTTCCGGTTTCTGAAATAGCAGTACTGTTCCGTACAAATGTGGATGCCAGAGCAATGGTAGAAACCTGCATCGAGTATAATCTTCCGTTTCGGATGAAGGAGCATTTCCCGAACCTGTATGAGCATTTTATTGCAAAGGATTGGATTACCTACATGAAGATGGCACTGGGAGACCGCAAGAGGAACTCCTTTTTAAAAATCATGAACCGTCCAAACCGATACATCGGGCGGGACAGTGTAGAGCAAGGCGAGATTTCTTTTGAAAGCCTGCGGAAATACTATGCAGAAAAAGACTGGATGTTAGACCGTATCGACCAGTTGGAAGTGGACCTTAGAATCATTGGCAGGATGGCGCCTTATGGTGCAATTCAGTATATCCGGAAGCATATTGGATACGATGTTTTTTTGAAGGAATATGCGTATACGAGGAGAATCCGAAAAGAGGATTTGGAGGAAGTGATGCGGGAAATCGAAGAGCGGGCGAAAGCGTTCCGTACAATCGAAGACTGGTTTGCGCATATTGAGGATTACACAGCAGAGTTAAAGCAGCAGGAAACTTATCGGTATGACAATGCGGATGCCGTTTCTTTTATGACCATGCACGGAGCCAAAGGATTGGAATTTGACACGGTGTTTGTCATCGGTGCGAATGAGAACATTATCCCATATAAAAAGGCAAAGACACCGGAGGAGATAGAGGAGGAGCGACGGCTTTTTTATGTGGCGATGACACGGGCGAAGAAAAAATTGGTGATTTCTTACACGAAGGAGCGGAACGGAAAGAAGATGGAGCCCTCCAGATTTGTAGAAGAAGTACTTGGAAAAACAAAATAATGCGGACCGGGGAAAGCTTGCCCCGGTCCATTTTGTCAGATTATTCTTCCTCTTCTAATTCTTCAAATTCCTGCTCGTCCAACCGGTGGCACTTCAAAGACAGGTTTCTACAACATTGGAATACGTTTTCTGGACAAGAAGGGGTGTATCAAAACGATTTTTTTTCAGTCTCACAGAGCGAATAAATTGGAATCTCATCTGATGTGGCTTTCCATCAGGGGCTATGAAACTGTTTTTCACAATTTTTAAAGTTCCATGAACATATTGTCTCATATCTTGATTCATCACTTGCGGGGTGACGGCAATATCTATGTGGCTGCCCTTGTCTTCTAAAAACCCACAGTCCGTAATTTTGTTGTTTTTAAATACAATATGTTTGGTATATCCGGATTCAAACCAGAAATTACAGTCATCTTCTATTAAAAGTGCAGGACCAGCGTTGTGTTCAAATACATTATTTGAAATCACAACTTTTTTGGATGTAGTACAAAGAATACTGCGAGCAGCCGTATACCCAAAATAGTTCTTTCGGATAATGACTGATGGCATATAGGTAAGGTTTGCAATCACGTCTTTTTGTTCCTGAATATCTGACGGTAGTTTCTTTAGGAAGAGCTTTATTTGGGTATCATTTAGCCGTTCATAGCGTAAGACCTTCGCTCTAAAATAGGGGCATAGCGTGTTCCACCGAACAAATTCAATGATATCTCCGCAATGAAATGCCTGAAAGCCCCATGAGCTTTCGTTTGCAAAACGAACAAGAAGAGCATTTTCCTTTCGGTACGCCTCTTCTATCTGTAGATGGGTTCCGTGAATATTTATAAAATCATCGTGATTTCCAAATGCCCGATTGTTTTCTATTAAAATTTTTCCTTTGCAGCCGGAAAACTGGAATCCATCTGCATTGCTAACAAAAGTTCTGCCCTTCTTCGGCGTGAAATCGCAATTCTTGAAGGTTATGTTTTCACAAAACTGGGAAAGCATACCTAATCCATGGAAAAACATGACTCTCAAGTTTTCAAACTTCAGATTTTTACACTCTTCAAAAAAACCACCTATTTGATCTCGTACCACGTTTCGGCTTTGAACGATACTGCCTTCCGGAAGGAACGCCTCGCTATTTTTTAATCTGACCTTTAAGGTATAGGTATCTGTTTGTTCAATTGCGGAAAATTCCGGAACAGAGGGAAATTTGTCGTTCTCTTCTCGCTCTAAGAACTGCAGGCGGTTGGTCATTGGTTCATAGTACATGGAAAGAGTGTTCTCATCTTTGTACGGATGTTCCCAACGGTATTCACCATTTTCTTTTTTTTCACCGCACCATATAAGAACATTCTCTCGGATTTCAAATAGACTTTCCGGATGAATGGATAGCACACAGTTTCCGTGATCGTTTTTTAAAACGGTGAATTGGGACATTGTGGGACGGAAATAGTCAATTTTCAGGTTCTTAATCGTGATATTTTTACAGCTTCTTAGAACAATAGGTGTCATGATTCCATGAATTAGGATGGTTGCTCCGTTTCCGTCGATGGTGATATTTTGTTTGTTTTCCATCCATAGAGCTGCTTTTCGAAATCCATCCGGGTTTTCTTGCTTAGAGGCAGTATTGCTACAGTAATAGCCATGTAGGAAGATGCAGTCATCCTCATATACATCATATATTTTGTCCTTTTCCAGAAGAACGGTCGCATTATTCTGGATGTTAGAGATTTTTTTCAATAGTTGGTTCATGTTAAAGAACTCCTCCTGTTTTGTGTGCATTGACAAAAGCGAGAATAGGTGCCGTATTCTCCAGTGAGTGCGGATGGTGATCGCAGTCAGGTTTTATAATGTATTCCAAAGGAATTTCATGTTGATTGCAATAGGTAATCAGCACATCTGCATTCTCAGAAAATTTAACGAGGGAATCTTTCGCCCCAGCTATAACAAGCGTCGGTATTTGTAGGGAGAAAAATTCCTCCAAGTTATCCAGAGGATTTTCGTGGAAATTACACAAGGTATCCTTGTTTAGTGAAAATTCAGCAAACATCTGCTCCTGTTCTACTGTGTCCGGGAGTGGCCATGATTTCATATCTAAAACCGGTGCATCCAGGTAGATGCTGGCAACACATTCGGGATAATAGAGTGCAAAATTAAAAGCATACAGTCCCCCACGGCTAAATCCAAACAGATGACATTTGGGTTTTAGTAAAAACTTTTGAATGACATATTGGTAAAATGCATGCATATAACGAATTGCACGGGGGCTTCCATAGCGGTCACTCACAGAATAGTACACCCTTGTGTAGCCCTTGTGAAGGAGAGCCTGCTCTGCCTGATCAAATGCATATAAAAACTCTGTTTTCCAAATCCATTCCCCATTGGGATGCTCGGGGACAATGATAGTTGCTTTGTGATGATTAAATTCAAAGGTATAAGTTTGTTCCATTTTATGTATCCTTTCTTCTAATATATATTAGAGGCTTTTTATGTGTTTTTCTATTTCTGAATACAGAAATTCGGCATACATTTGGTGACCTGTTTCATTCGGATGCGTTCCATCCGGCATATATTTTTTTAGTTGTTCCGGTACGGAAGGATCAATATCTAATCGGCTGCCATCGATAACCGGAAGACCATATTTTGCTGCCTTCTGGGAAAGTGCTTTTCGGTAATCATCCAGAGTGTGACCCTGTTTATTCGGTCCAGACTGTTTTCGCGGAATTGGCAAAACGACAAAAATAGTTCCATTTGGATTTTTTTCTGTCAGACAGTGTAACACCTCATCCACAGCGCCATAAAAAGAAATATCAGTCTCGTCAGTTGGCTTGCCGAGAGGCACATCTGTGCCATAATCGTTGGTGCCTGCGGCCAAGACTATGATGCTACCGCTTTCAAAGCCTGCACATTTTTTTGTGAGTGCATCCTCTGAAAGAACGGGGGAGAGGGAGGAATAAGAAATTCCATTTGACCCGTAATTCAAGAGTCTGTCAAAAGAAAGCTTTTCTTTTAGTAGTTCTGAAAAATTAGGGTGTGCTACAGAAAGTGGTGCACTTTCTCCAAACGCAGTATACGTCCCGCGTGTGATAGAATCTCCAATACAGATAATTATATTTTCCATGTTTTCTCCTTTCAAATTTAGTTTAGATTTTAGATGACAATCCCATAAAGTACTATACCAAATTTTTAAAATGGCTGTCATAAATAAATTAAATCTTCCATATAGAAACACAATCTTTCATAGCAACGAAAGAATCGGAATGCTACAATAAGAATGAAAGCAATTTACACAAAAGAATGTGCGGAAAGGAGGAAAATGTTGCGTTGAAAAGAAAATTTAACAGAATCTTAGCTCTGTTGTCAGTTTCTATACTTGTGATACTTTCTTGTTGCAGTTGGACGGTAAGCGCACAGACTGGTGAAGAAATCATGTTCGGTGAGGCAACAATTAAGCACAATGGAAAGGTTTCTGCTGTATTGACAATTGAAAACGAAGAAGAACCTGAAGCATTTCAATGTCGGCTTAATCGAACGATTGAGGGATATAACAAGAATTCAGGAGATGATGACTTCGTAACGATAAGCGAAGTGACGAGGATTGAAAATGGTTACAAAATCAAGTTGGAGTTCCGACGCATAGACAAGGTAAAGGCAATGGGAGATTTTGACTGGAAGCCCTTATCCACATTTGTCAGTTTTGCAGATAATCGAAAACTAATAGAAGATTATGCGAAAGGCAATTGGAGCAATACATGGTCTGTATACTATGAAGGTGAAGGAGGCAGTGTACAGCTTGCAAAAAAAGGAGAGGGTCAAACAGAGATTCATCCTTGCAATACCAATGGGGAAAAACAGGATGTAAGTGAGTTACTTAGCTATGCTACAAACGCAGAGGACTCTGAAAAAATGTTTCTATTCCGCATGGTAGATGTGGGGAAACTGACATCTATTCGAATTTCATTTCCGGGTACCATTCGGTACTATGCGGGAAATAATGCGGTCCTTATCGGAGAAGACACATTGGAAATTAGACCGACAGAGGCAAGAGCAGCATCGGTTGTTCGCTACGTGACTGAAACGAATGAAATGGGAAAGGAAGAGATTGTAAAGGAGGTGCTTTTGGACGAACCGATTCAGGTGATGTTGGGGTATGTGATTTATGATCAGAGCATGAGCACGTTTACTGTGGTCGGAATAGCGGTAGGGATTGTTGCCGGCATCGGTGCAGTAATCGTACTTGCAGTGTCTTTGATTCTGAAAGGAAGGAAAGAAAAGAAACTTTGTCCATGCAGTACAGGTAAAGAGAAAAGTGCTTTGTTGGTTGGGGTGGAAAGTGTGTTCCGCAGTAGAGGGTGGAAGAACATCGTGAAAAACAGATGGTTGTATCTGATTATTCTACCGGCCATGCTATTAATCGGTATTTTCTGCTACCTTCCTATGGCTGGTGTTTTGATTGCCTTTCAGGATTTTGATTTACTAGAGGGAATCGGAGGAAGTGAATGGATAGGGTTGAAGGCGTTTGAACAGGTGTTTGTAAATCCTAGCACGGCAAACTATATGGCCGTACGAAACACCATATACATTGCCTTGATTCGTATTGCAAGCAACTTCCCTGTGATTTTGATTTTTGCACTTCTTTTGAGGGAAATCAAAAGTCGTAAAGCACGGAGTGGGATTCAGTCAATTTCTTACATTCCATATTTTATATCATGGGTAGCAGTGGGAGGTCTTGCAAATAATCTGTTTACGCAAGATGGTGGTGTCCTGAATAATCTGCTGAACATGTTGGGAATGGAAAGCATATCATGGTATAACGAGCCGAGATACTGGTGGGTAATTCTTGCTTTGTCTTCGTTATGGAAAGGAATGGGATGGGCAACCCTGATTTATATGTCGGCAATGGGGTCCATCAATGACGAATTGTATGATGCCTGTCGAATTGACGGCGGGGGTCGTTTTCGACAGATGATTACGGTTACGCTCCCCGGCATCTCTAATGTAATTATGTTACAGCTTCTTTTGGATGTTGCATCCATTGTCAGAGATGATGCGGACCAGATTATGGCAATGACGAATAATTCTCCGGCACTTGATAATACAACAGCGGTCATTGGAACGACACTGATTTCTACGATTACAGGAGGCGGCAATTATGCATCGGCGACAGCACTTGGAATTGTACAGGGACTTGTTGGACTTGCTTTGGTTTTGATTATGAATAGTGTTGTGAAGAAGACTGAGAACGAGGGATTATTATGATTGTAAAGACAAGAAAAAAGAAAAAAATAGAATTGTTTCATATTTTAAATGCTGTCATCATGGTGCTTTTGGCAATCATATTTATCACGCCCTTCTGGATGATGATTACAGCTTCAGTTAGTGATGATATGGCACTGACCCTGAATGGGCTGAGTGTGTGGTTTCGGGGATTCCAAACGGATTCATATACGGAACTGTTTGCTAAGGGTTCTCTTGCGCGTTCTCTTGGTGTGACGATTTTTGTATCGTTAGCAACAGCATTTTTGACGGTGGTGGTCTGCACAGGTGCAGCATATGTGCTTTCTAGAAAAAAACTGGCAGGAAGAAAATTTTTCACATGGTACTTTATGATTCCGATGTTTTTTAGTGGTGGAACAATTCCATTGTATTTGGTAATTCGTAATATTGGACTTTATGACAGTGTCTGGGCACTGATTCTTCCTAATGTGGCAAATATTTACAGTATTGTACTTATGAGAAATTATTTTTATGGACTTCCGGAATCCTTGTGCGAGGCTGCAGACATAGACGGAGCAAATGAGTTGCAGAAGCTTATTCGCATTTATTGTCCGCTTGCTACTCCGATGATGTTTACCATTGGGCTTATCTCATTTGTAACAAGGTGGAACAACTGGTTGGATTCCCTTATGTATCTGAGTGTGAAGAATGAAGGATTGTGGATGATTCAATATGTGCTCCGAAAAATTTTGGAAAATAATCCGCAGGAGCCTTCCCCAGTGTCCGTAAAAAATGCAGCAATTGTTATTGTAACGTTACCCCTCATCCTAGCTTCACCGATTTTACATAAATATTTCGCAAAGGGTGTTACAGCAGGTGCTGTAAAAGGCTAAAAATTTTCATAAATCAAAAAAATAGATAAGGAGGATTTAGAGTTATGAAAAGAAAAGTAGTATCGCTGCTTTTGGCAGCAACTATGGCAGCGGGTTTGCTGACAGGCTGCGGCGGCAGCAACTCCGAGAGTGAAAGAGGAGACAATGGCGACGCAACCAAAATTGTCATTTACGCAGGTGGTTCCAGCGAATTTGCATGGGTAAAGGGCTCGGAAGAGTCAGAAGTAATCGAGTATATTGAGCAGGCTTATTATGAAGCTACGGGAACATTGCTTGATTTTGAGATTACATTCACAGGGAAAGACCTAGGGACGCAGATGACCAATGCCATTGCCGGTGGTGACCAGCTTGACGTGGCAATTTCCCACACAAGAGGTGGTTCCGGTATCGATGATATTATGGTTGCAAATGACTGGTATTTTGATATCTCAGAATACTTGGAAGATTACGGAGAGGATATTCTTGCAAATATTGGTGGAGATCCCATAAATGCATTAACGACCTCAGATGACAAGGTGATTGGAATTCCATCTGTAATCAGCCCATACAAATTCGGCATTCTTGTTCGGAAGGACTGGATGGAAGCGTGTGGATTTACAGATGATCCGGAAAAGGCACAGACAAAATTTACAGATGGTGCAAATTATAAACTGGTAGATAATTTGGCTACATTTGAAGAAATGTGTCTTACCATGAAAGGTAAGTATCAATTAAATCATGTCATTACAGGTGCTCCTTGGGATCTTGAAAAGGTTTTGACTCTGGGTGCTTATGGAGACTCGGGATACTTCACCTATACAACACGTACTGACAGTGCCGGAAACGAGCAGGTGGTTCCGGGATTTGTGACGGAGGAGTATCAAAAGGTGTTGAAGAAGGAATACGATTGGGCAAAAGCCGGAATTACTTCTGATGAATCAGAAATTATTCTTTTGGAACAAGGAGAAACAAATTTTGTTGCAGGGAAAGCAGGTGTGTTTGTTCTCGACCCGACTGTACAGCATCTTATTAAAGTAGCAAGACGCTGCAAAGAGATTAATGAATCGGCAGAGTTTACTGTACTGGGAGCTCTTCCGGAAACTTCTGGCTCTGCTAAAAGAGGGTTTATGAAAAATACTCCTGCAACCTTTGCGGCTTGTATTTTGAAGACATCGCAGAACGCGGCCGAGATTATTAAATTTATTAATTGGGTATATTCTAGTGAGGATAACTACAATCTTTGTCGATATGGAATTGAAGGAAAACACTGGGTTGATAATGGTGATGGCACATATTCTTATTCGGATGAATCCTATGTGACAAATCCGCCGTATTCTGGAATTTTAACCTTGGTGGAAAATCAAAATGTTTCCAATCTGACCTATAAAGGATACAGCGACGAGGAAAAAGAATGGATTGCTACGGCAGCGGACCCAAGTAATTATATTGAGAATGATTTAATCAATTATATGTGGCCAACTGCCCCGACAGATGTTTTGAACAGCTATACACAACAGAAAAATACAATTTATGGACGTGTAAGCGAGGCGTGGAGCGGAAGAGTTGACCCGTCTGCAGGCTTTGCATCCGATGTAAGTGCATATCTGCTTGGTGGCGGAAAAGCATATCAGGAATTTCTGACGCAACAGTATGACCTCATGAAATTACGAAGGAGCGAGTAGTCTATGATTGGCTGGATGATACTTTTTGCATGGATTGAATATTATGCCATCAGTATTGCTTTGTTAGCAAAGAAAACTGGAACCCCACACTGGGGACTGTATATTATTCCATTTGCTTCGCATTTTTTTGTGGATACTTTTACAGGAGGATTTAAGATTCTTACAATTCCGGTAAAAAAATGGGGAAAGACAGTGTTGATTTTTGTTTTGGTAGCGATTGTTGCACAGATTGGATGCAATTGGGCGGAAAATATGTTCACTCAGGAGATGGCAGGGTACTTTGCACAGATTATGTTTTTGCCCATTTGTCTCTGTGGTTTGATTTATTGGCTTGGTACGATTGCGTCAACGTTGAAAATGATGGACATCCTTTTTCTGGACTTTCGTGGGGCGGCACTTTTCGCGGCACTTATGCTCCCAGTTCCATTCCTACTTTTACGCAAAGGAGGAAGCGGATATCAAAAGGTAACCATGCAATAAAACGTTATGAGTAAGAAAATGGAGGTTTCTATGAGAAAAAAATTGGTTGCAATTATGGTTGTATCTGCCCTGACCTTGTCTGGTCTGACAACCGGCTGTGGTAAAGCGGCATCAAAGACCGGTGAGAAGGTTGTATATGAGGAGGTACCATCACCGGAAATGTATGCAGAGATTGCATCCTCAGTGGAGTATACAACCTATTATTTTGATTCCGAGTCCGGAAGCGATGAAAATGATGGTCTTTCTGAAGATGCACCGAAGCAGTCGGTAAAGGCGGCAAATAAGATTATTGAGAATTGTGGAGAAGATATACCAACGAAACTACTCTTTAAGGCTGGAAGCACATATGAGGAGGCACTGAAGGTGACTTCTTTTGAAGCAAAGGAAGAAGCCCCGTTGATAATCGATGTTTATGGGGCAACAGAGGATGAAGGCTATGCTTCCTTCTCCGCAGAACCAAATTGTGTAGAAATTTGTGGAAGCAATGTACGTATTAGTGGATTAGAGTTATCAAATCCGAATGCATATCGCGGATTTTATGTTTATACGAAGAAATCAGGAGCGTCTTCCAATATTGTGTTAAAGGGAAACTATATTCATGATATTAATTTCATCTGGGGAGATCTTTCAGAAGGAAATCGTCCGGAAAATGTTGCGTATGAAACAGTAAGTGCGGTAGATATTTGCCCGGCAGAGCGGTATGTGTACCAGTACTCCGGTATTTACTTTACATCAAGTACGAACAGATTCCCGGGTGCAAGCTGGTTTGAGAACGTCTGGTTGGAAGGTAATACAATTGAACGTGTTTCGCGTTGTGGTATATTTATAAACTCTGACTGGGTTCGGCGTCCGGGTCTCGACTGGGGAAATAATCGCTATTACGATGATGAGACTGGATGGTATCCTCATAAGAATTTTAACATTCTGGATAATGATATTTCTTATACGGGTGGAGATGCGATTGTACTGATTGCCACTGATGGCGGCTTTATTCAGGGAAATACATCTTACCATTCACAGTATTTGGGACGTGCGGGATATTATTCAGCAGGGATTTGGTCGCATTCTTCAAAGAACCTTGTGTTCCAGTATAATGAAGCTGCCTATACCCATTTGCCGACAGGTTCCGGAGATGGACAAGGATTTGATATCGATATTGGAAATACAAGCATTTTATTCCAGTATAATTACAGTCACCATAACGAAGGCGGTGGCATTCTTCTCTGTAATCATCCGACAGAGGAAATTCTTTATAACGAAGATGGAACTTTTGTGCAGGATGAAGATGCGTTGCCTGTCAGAGAGATGCGTCACTCAGACTGGAAGGATGTGACTATCCGCAATAATGTTTTTGCAGATAATGGTGATACTGTCTTCCATATTCAAGGAAAGATAGAAGACCTGATGATTGCAAATAACACCATTGTTGTGCCAGGGGAAACCGGAGAACAGGGAATTGTAAAGAGTAATGCGTGGGGCGACAATACTATTCTTGGAAAAAATTGGAGTTTTGTAAATAATATTTTCTATTTGCGAAATCAGCGTTCTTCCAGATTTGAGCTTGAGTTCTGTCCGGATGCAAAGATTGAGAATAATGTGTTCTATAATTTTGAGGATTCTTTCCTGACAGAAAAGGTGAAAAACCCAGTAGATTGTGAGACGTTCAATCCGGGACTGATGGAAATGGAAGCAAGACCGGGAATTGAGAATATGAAAGACTTTATTCCAAGTGAACAAAAGTGTCTCACCGTGGGTCAGTTATTATCTGAAATGCTCAAAGAAGATTATGTCGGAAATACGGTAGGTGATAAAAAGTATGTAGGTGCTTTTTGCGCTGCGAATTAGGAGGTGAAAGATAATGAGAAAAAAAATCACTGTGATAGCAAGCATCATTGTCGGTGTAGTTGCAATCGCGCTGCTTCTCTTTTTCCTTATCAGACCTAAGGATACACAGGAAGTCTGGCTTCAAAGGTATGAAGAGCAGGAGATTAGACTCAGTAAGGGAAGTTTTGAGGATTACAAATGGACTTCGTCTGATGAAAGTGTGGTTACAGTAGAAAATGGAAAATTAGTCGCCCAAAAAACCAGTGCAGATCCAGTTACTGTTGTGGGTAAAAAGTTTCTAAAAACGATAAATATTACAGTAAAGAGAGTAAACGACACTGCTGGTAAGCCGAAGATTGTATTAGAGGATTCGGTTGCATATGTAGGATTGGAGACAGCGATTACTCCCAAGGTCGTTTATGACGGAAAGGAAATGGATGTATCTGCACATCCGATTTCCTACAAATCTGAAGCAGGAAATACGGAGCTTGTTGCAACGAATGGGGTCAAAGTGACCGGTTTGGCATTGGGCGAAACGGAAGTGACTATGCAGGCAGAATACAAGGGACTTACGATTACCGGAACCGGTAAGATTACGGTGAAGCCTCCCACTTATGTGGAGGTTGGACAAGAAAATCTGACCTTGTATAATGCTGACAACAAGAAGGTGAACCAGAAAAGTCTTGATATGGAAGTATGTGTGCAGGGGGAAGTGGTAAAAGAGCCGAAGCTTTCCTACCGGATTTCAGAAGGAGATGAAGGATGCGTAAAGGTAGAAGGCAATACAGTCATTGCACAGGCAGTTGGTTCTGCTACAGTGGAAGTGAGCCTACAGGAGAGTCCGGAAATCGTGGATACTTTTATAGTAACGGTAAATCCACCTTACGAGCCGGAAACGTTTGAAATTGCGGATCAGACAAAGGGAGTGAGTTATGAATCTTATAAAGGAAACGTAGGAGGAAGAACAGAAGGCATTACCCGTTACCTGAGTGGAACGCACTCGCTGACACCAGAAGGATGGCATGATATCTGGCCTCATCGTTTGGTAAACTCTAAAGTCGGAAGTGACCTGATAGAAGCATATAGAAGTGGGTATCGCTATTTTACATATGACATTTATTTGACAGGACCAAGTCAGCTCCTTTTGGGATATACGAATGGTGGAACAACTTATAACTTACCTTACGATACCTTTTTCTATACTTCATGGGTGAAAATTCTGGATGAGAATGGAGAAGTGTTGAACCGGGTAGTGGAAGGAAGATGGCTTACAGTCGTTTATGATATCTACGCATTTATTCTGGAATATCCAACGGCTACTTTAAGTTACTTCTATACGGCACATAATGAGAATATGGATGTATACTTCTCGAACATTTGTTATCGGATGGATGATTCATTTATGGTAGACGATGGGGTTTCCTATGAAAAAGAAAAAGAGTATGTTCAGGCAACCAACTGTGAGTTTCACAGCTATGCAAATGCAGATAATTCTGTGTACAAAAAGACAGATAAAGAGATTGCAGGTGTAACCGGAGCATACCGACTCACAGGGGGCAGCGATGACTATCTTCAAAATACGATGGTAGCAGTGTCTTCCCTTGGCACCTCCAGAGGTGATTCACTGTATCGGCTTTCGGAGCGTGGAAAATATATTACATTTGACCTGTATATAGAAGATGCAGAAGCAGTTTACTTCTCCTTGCTTTCAAAAGAAGTAGAATTCGCAGCTGCAGTCGGTGCAACCAATTTCTCGAAGTGTGACTGGATTTCCATTATTGCAGATGGAAAACAACAATACGTTTTGGAGAAAGGACGCTGGCAGACGATTACGATTGATTATGAAGAACTGGCTCTGGAAAGTGATATTTATGTGAATACACCGGCAGCCTTTGAGATTGCCTTAATGAATAAAGGGGATGTGGCATACATCAATAATGTGCGTTATTACCAGAAGGGCAGTTTTATACCGAAAGATTATGATGGTACAGCACCTTCCGGACTGGCTGTTAAGAGCGAGAGGAAAGCTTCTTTGGAGGACATTACAACGGGAGAATTTGCCGGAAGTGCTCTATATACAAATACATCGGGAAGCGGAGATATTTATTTCCGTGAAGTACAGAACAACTCAAAAGCAAGTGTATTTTTTATCGGAAAGAAACGGTTCATTACGATGGGATTCTATTTGAATAAAGGTGCAAAGTCATTCTCGCTGAATTCTTCCGTCACACGTTCCGGTTATACGATTCAGAATAGCAGCACTGTAACCGTAGGCAAGAAATTCTCTTCCGACGGCAACTTGTCTATTTATGATACGGACGGAAATGCAGTAAATCGGATAGAAAGCGGAAAATGGTATATCCTTTCTTTCTATGTAGAGTATATGGATAAACCAGAGAATGTGGACGTAACCTTCCGTGTCAATGGAAAAGGGACAAGTGCATACTTGAAGGATTTGAATCTGACGGCACAGCCTTTGTATGGAGAACCTCTTTCGGAAGCATCCTTTGTTCCTGGTTGGATTAATACCGATGGCTCTGAGGCAAGTGTTGTGCAGGTGTTAGGTGGAAAATTTGCCGGTACAGAAAGATACATCAACTGGACGCAGTCTGAGTGGAGTTGTGCAAGCTTTGCAGCAATCAAAGACAGTTCTTTCTACGATGCAGGATATAAGTATATGAGCTATGACTTTTATTTGACAGAAGATGTAAAACAAGTGACTTTCTTTGCATGGGTTACAAATCCATTTATAAAGGACACGGCGATTGTTCAGTCAGTTGAGGTGGGAAGCTCCTTTGCCCACACTGATAATGTATACTTCTTTGATGCATCAGGGAAATCTGTCCAGCGTCTGGATGCAGGACAATGGTATACGATAACGATACAGATGAATTATCCGGATTCACCGGACTGGTCGTTTGTGTCCATCCGTACAAGTGGGGACAACGGAAGTGTCTGCTACCTGAAAAATTTCAGGGGAACAAATAAGATGCCATATAAATATCAGGAATTCGGAGCTGTAATAGCGGACCCCCTTGGATTTGTTGCCGGAGAGGGTGTGAAAATTACAGATGCGAGAATGGATGGTGTTTTTGTAAAGAAAGCAGTCCTTGAAGATAATGGAAGGGTATTCTTCGAAGATGTGATTGACAGTGAAGGACACAAAGGAGATTTCTTTGCCGGTGCATATAAGTATGTGACTTTTGATATGTATGTGGATTCTGCAACAGCATTCTTGTTTAATACCTCTACTTATAACATTTGGTCCAATGGGGCAGGTTATGACTGGAGTGCAAATCCGGCAGGAGAATATAAGCAGGGCGATTATTTACGCACCTATGTAGAGGGATATCGTACACCGCTTAACACGGGTTTATGGTATACCGTCTGTATGAAAGTGGAGAATTACTCTCCAGCGGTTGATATCAGTGCTTGTGGAGGACCTGCTACCATATATTTGAAGAACCTTACCTTTACCAATGACTACCCTACAGAGATTTCCAAGCTTCCATTGGAACAGGATCCTCTGGGATTTGTTGCTGGAAAAGGTGCAACACTAACCTCAGTAAAGAAAGATGGTGAAAAAGTTGTTAAGGCTGTCTTGAAAGAGAATAGTCAGGTCTATTTCAAAGACGTTATGACAGAAAAGGGAACAAAAGGTAAATTCTTCCTGACAGATAACAGATATGTGACTTTTGACATATATGTGGAATCAACAGGTGGCTTCCTGTTTAATACCTCTACTCATAATATATGGACCAACGGGGCTGGCTTTGACTGGAGTGCAAATCCAGCAGGGGATGCAACACAGGGCGATTTTGTACGCACCTATGTAGAGGGATATCGGACACCGCTGAAAGCAGGATACTGGTACACAGTCAGCATGAAAGCAGAAGATTGGTCTTATACTGTGAACCTTCAGGCGAATGGAGGAGATGCAACAGTTTATCTGAAGAATTTGAGATTTAGTGGGTCTTTTCCAACAGAAGTTGAAAAGCTTCCAATTGATTTAGATTCACTCGGATTTGTAGGTGGAACGGGCACGGTGGTTACAAAGGAAATGAAAGACGGGGAAGAGGTGATAAAGGCGGCTCTATATGAAGACGGACAGAATGTTTTCTTCAAGCATGTGATTACAGAAGCTGGAGAAAAAGGTAAATTCTTCCTTTTGGATGATTGTTATGTAACCTTCGACATGTATGTAGAGTCTACCAGCGGCTTCCTGTTCAATACATCTACTTATAATATCTGGACCAACGGAACCGGATATGACTGGAGTGGAAATGGTTCACAAGGAAGCTACTTGAGGTCCTACATTGGAGAAATCAGGACACCGCTGAGTACAGGAGCATGGTATACAGTCAGTATGCGAGTTGAAGAGTATTCCAATATGGTAAGTATTCAGGCTTGTGGAGGGCCGGCAACCATATATTTGAAGAATCTGACCTTTGCATCTGAGTTCCCGAAAGAGATCACAAAGGAAACATTTGAGACGGATCCTCTTGGATTTGTTGCCGGCGAGGGTGTTACGGTTAGTGAAGAAACGAAGGATGGAGAGAACGTAGTAAAGGCAGTTTTTAGTGCAGATGGAAAACATGTGTACTTTAAAGATGTGATTTCAGAAAGCGGAGCAAAGGAACTTTTCTTCGCGCTGGGGTATAAGTATGTGACCTTTGATATGTATGTGGAGGATGCAAGTGCCTTCTTGTTTAATACCTCTAATCAGAATATCTGGACGAATGCAGCAGGGTATGATTGGAGCAACAATGCAGCAGGAAGCTTGAAACAAGGAGATTATTTACGCTCTTATATGGAAGGAAAACGCACACCGCTGAATCGAGGAGCATGGTATACGGTTAGCATGAGGATAGACGATTTTTCCAATATGGCAGATATTGTTTCTTGTGGAGGACCGGCAACCATATACTTGAAGAATCTGACATTTGCAGACAGTTTCCCGGAGACAGAACCAGATACGCCTCCTGTTTCTGGTGAATTAGATTTCAAACCGGTAGATGCAAGTCAGGGTGCAACAGCAGTGGAAGTCACAGAAGGAGATTTTGCAGGTACTGTAAAATTCACATCAAGTTCGCAGGGAAGCGAATGGGATAACTATAACCGTGTAGCGTTTAAGGGAGTAGATTCCGGAAAGACAAAAGTAGAATTTGAAGTGTACTTTGCGGGCGGTTACGCTATCACACCAATCTGTACCACACCTTGTTGGTGGTCAACTTTTGGTCATGCAGCCAGTGATTCGTCACTCTGGAACTACCTAACTGTGACTGGCCAGAATGGTCAAAGCGTGCAGAATGTAACGAGTGGACAGTGGTACAAATTCTCTCTCACAATTGCAGGAGCGCAAGAGATTGCCCTTGGATTTGCACCAAATGCCACAGCGTATTTCCGAAATCTTAGCGTATTCTAGGAAGGCAAAGAAGATATGTTTTTGGCTGCATATATGCTAGCATTATATGCAGCCAACAGATAGAAGGAGATAATGAAAAATGAAAGAAAGAATCATGGAAAAAGAAAATAGGGGTTATGTAAGACCGCAAATGGATTTACTAAAACTAGGCACAGAGGAACTGTCGGTGCTTACCGTCAGTGGATTAGATTTAGAAAATCAGAATGACCCAGATACAGAGGATGTAGTTGACTGGGGCAATATATGGTAGGTGATTTTTATGAAAAAGAGAATATTGGGATTGATTATGTGTTTTACATTTGTGTTATCTGTTGTTTTTCCTGATGTTGTTACCGAAGCAAACGGAATCAATAGCGAAAATGATTATTATACGAAAATAGATGTTGATACATATCGTCAGGCTGCTACTTTCCCTGAAAAAGAAGGATATGTGTTTGCGGGCTGGTATCAGGATGCGGAGTTTAAAAACGCAGTTTCCGGTGCAACGCCGGGTGATGGTGCATATGCAAAATTTTTGGATTCAACAGTTCTTAGTGTAAAATGCCAGTTAAAAAAAGGAACAACGCTAGACAGTAAATCTACGGATTTACGTTTGATTACTTCTGTGGATTCTTTGGATTACCAGACAGTAGGATTTGATTTGGAAGTGAATGGGAAGACAGCCTCCATCACCTCCAAAACAGTATATCAGACGATTTATGGCTATGTAAATGATGCCTCCGAGTCCTATACGCCGGGAGACGTGTTTAGTCAAACAGATTCTCGGTATTTTATGACAAAAAATGTGACAAATATTCCACAAAGCGCCTTTGAAACAGACATTCTTGCAACACCTTTCTGGATTACACTAGATGGTACCAAGGTTACGGGAACTGCAAGAACCGTAAAAATAGGTGATAAACTTTTTACACCGGATTCGTTGGGATTTGTTGCAGGTACAGGTACAACTATGACTCAAGAAATGAAGGATGGGGAGACGGTTGTAAAAGCCGATTTAGAAGAAAATTCTCAGATTTACTTTGATAATGTTATTGCGGAAGCTGGCACGAAAGGTCATTTCTTTACGCAGGGATATCAATATGTGACTTTTGATATGTATATTGAGTCTTCTGCAAACTTCCTATTCAACACGTCCACACACAATATCTGGACAAATGGAAATGGGTATGATTGGAGCGAGGAACAAATAAATACCCAGGTTAATTTGAAGAAGGGAGAGTTTCTTCGTACATACAAAGATGGCGTTAGGGATCCAATTAAACAAAAAGTATGGTATACGGTCAGCATGAAAGTGGAAAACTATTCAAACAATGTGAGTATTCAAGCGAACGGCGGACCTGCAACGATATATTTGAAGAATCTTGTATTTTCAAATGCCTTTCCAGCAGAAAAGGGACAGCCTGATTCCTTAGGATTTAAGCTGGTGGATGCAAGTACTGGTAGCAGTGTTGTGAAGGTGACGGAGGGAGACTTTGCCAACACCATGAAGTTCACAGCTAGTGGTTCCGGCAGTGAATGGGACAACTATAACCGTGTTACATTTGAGGGCATTGAAGTGAATGGGACAACTATAACCGTGTTACATTTGAGGGCATTGACTGTGCAAACAAGACCGGGCTATTCTATGATCATGAATGGGCCAGAGTAGAATTCCAGGTGTACTTTACAGGTAGTCACGCGCTTACTCCGATTTGTGCGACACCATGCTGGTGGCATACTTCTGGACAACATGATGCTACGGATATGAATCTGTGGTCTTATCTGACTGTGAAGGATGCAAATGGAACCAGTGTGCAGAGGGTAACCAGCGGGCAATGGTACACGTTTTCATTCAGTGCAACTAACGCCAGTGAGTTATCTCTAGGGTTCCAGCCTGGCGCAGTTGCGTATTTTAGAAATTTGAAGTTTACAAATTAAAAAATCATCTGCTGAAGGGAGAGAAACAGATAGATGAAAAAGAAATTATTAAGCATACTGGTATGTGGAATGGCGTTTATGTTTGTTGCAATACATCATCCAATTGATGCAAATGCGGCGTCAGATTTTAATGGTCATTATGGCATGGCGGAGGTATCCACATATCGTGAGAGCAATACATATCCATCTAAGGATGGATATGTATTTGCCGGATGGTATCAAGATGCGGCTTTTCAGAATCCGGTGACTGACACTACACCTGAGACAGGAGCCTATGCGAAGTTTGTAGATGCAGACGTGTTAACTGTAAGGTGTCAGTTGAAAAAGGATACGTTGATAGAGAGCCCCGCTACAGAATTGCGTGTAATCACTTCTGTGGATTCTCTAGAATATCAAGAAGTTGGATTTGAGATTAAGGCGGGCGGAAAACAGCTTGTTACAACATCAAAAACGGTGTACAACAAGATATATGGATACGTTGACGAGACACAAAAAGAATATGTACCGGAGGATGTATTCAGCAAAACAGATTCTAAGTATTTTATGACGAAGAAGCTTGTGAACATCCCAAGAACGGAGTTTGATCAGGTGTTTCAGATTACACCATTCTGGACTACGATGGATGGAACCAAGGTACATGGAACTCTGAAAGAGACCACACTAAGTGAAGAAATGTACGCTCCGGATTCTCTTGGTTTTATTGCAGACGAAGGAGTTGCAATATCTCAGAAATTGATGGGTGGAGAAACAGTGGTGGAAGCTGTTTTGAACGCGAATGATCAGATTTACTTTCAGGATGTATTAAGTGCAACAGGAACACGGGGAAACTTCTTCTCGTATGACTATCAGTATGTTGTTTTTGATATGTACATCGCAGAAGCAAAAGAGTTCTTATTCAACACGTCTACTCACAATATTTGGACCAATGGAAGTGGTTATGACTGGAGTGAAAAGGCTGCAGGGGATTTGACTCAGGGAGATTTTCTTTGCACATACAAAGGAGAGACGAAAGATTTTATTAATCGGGAAGCATGGTATACAGTTCGAATGAAAGTAGATGCAGACTCTCCGCTTGTCAGCATTCAGGCTCACAATGGATCTGCAAGGATATATTTGAAAAATCTTACATTCGTCATGAAGAATACCGTGAGCGATCTTAAGGTGCAGAATATAAAAGAAGGCGGAATTCCGAGTCCTTCTGCAACCACTACCTATGGTGATGCCAAATATGTCTATGCAACAGAGAAAGACGGCTTATATTATGAGAGAACAAAGTTTGAGTTTGGACCTTGCTATGTCAAGGCTATTGTGGAGGAAAGTGCGAAATATGAAGCTGCCGAAAGCGTAGCGGTACCGTTCTATGTCGGCAAATTTAACACAGATTCCTTTGGCTTCGTTGCAGGAGAAGGAACTACCATATCGCAAGCGACAAAGGATGGACAAGATGTAATAAAAGCTGTTCTAAGTGGGGACGGAAAACAAATTCTATTTAAGAATGTAATGACAGAAGCAGGAGTGAAGGAACAGTTTTTCACCTTGGATTACAAAAGATATCAATATGTTACGTTCGATATGTTTATTGAAACATCAGGAGCTTTCTTGTTCAACACGTCCAGTCACAATATTTGGACAGACGGAAAGGGTTATGATTGGAGTAACCATGCAGCAGGCGATCAGAAGCAGGGGGATTATCTGCGTACCTATCTGAATGGAGACCGCGCACCGATTACAAGAGGGCAGTGGTATACCGTTAGTATGCGAGTCGAGTCATATTCGAGTGCAGTAAGCATTTCAGCAAGTGGAGGAGAGGCAGTTGTATACTTAAAGAATTTGAAATTTGAAAAAGAATTTCCAAAGGAAAATGCAGACAATAAGGATGTAGTGGTAGATGGAACAACCTATCAGGAAGTACCGACTCCAAGTACATATGATGCAATTTCAGATTCAGTTCAGTACACAACCTACTATTTTGACTCCGTAAACGGAAATGATGCAAATGATGGTCTTAGCGAGGCTACACCTAAGCAATCAGTGGCAGAAGCAAACCGGATTATTCAATCATGCAGGGGAGATGTACCCACGAAGGTGCTGTTTAAAGCCGGAAGCTATTATACGGAAACATTGAAAGTGGATTCCTTTATAGCGAGCGAAAAAGCTCCATTGTTAATTGATGTATATGGTGTAACTGAAACCGCGCAATATGCAACCTTCTCCTCCGCACCAAACTGTGTGGAAGTAACCGGAAGTAATGTGCGCATCAGTGGACTGGAGCTTACCTGCCCATCGGCTGAAAAAGGGTTTTATGTACATACCAAACGGGCAGGTGCGTTGATGAATGTCGTGCTGCAAGGAAATTATATTCACGATATCAATTTCCTTTGGAGTGATCTTACACCGGGGAATCGTCCGGGAGAGGTATCACATGATACAGTAGATGTAGAGGCTGTATGTCCGAGTTCGCGGTATGCTTACTCGTACGGAGGAATCTATTTTTCCTCAGATACGGATGATCATACCGGCGCAAGCTGGTTTGAAAACGTTTGGGTAGAAGAGAACAAGATTGAGAGAGTCTCTCGTGTTGGTATCTTCATGACATCCTCATGGATAAAACGTCCCGGCATTGAATGGGGAAACAATCGTTATTATGATTCTGAGACAGGTTGGTATCCTCACAGAAATATTAATGTGCTGAATAATCATATTTCATACACTGGAGGGGATGCGCTGGCTTTGATTGGAGTGGAAGGAGGTTTTATACAGGGAAATGTTGCTTATTATGCACAGTATCTCTGGAGAACTAACTATTACGGTGTCGCAATTTGGTCACATTCATGTAGAAATTTGGTGTTCCAGTATAATGAGGCAGCACACACATATGTAGTGGAAGATTATGGGGATGGACAAGGATTTGATATTGACATTGGAAATTCTGATATTTTATTCCAGTATAATTATAGCCATCACAATGATGGAGGAGGACTACTTATTTGTAATCGCCCCTCAGATGAAATTATGTTTAATGAGGATGGTTCCTATGCAAATCTTGTAGATGGAGTACCTGTTGCTCAGACAAGTTATTGTAGTTTGAAGAATATTATCATTCGTAATAATGTGTTTGCAGACAATGGTGATACGGCGTTCCATATTCAAGGAAAGGTTTCCGATATTTCTATTACAAATAATACCATTGTAATACCGGGAACAAACGTGAATCAGGGAATCATAAGAAGTAACGAGTGGTGTGATGCTTCTGTTTTGGGAGAGAACCTAGAATTTGTGAATAATATCTTCTATTTGCGTAATAAGGGTGTTTCAAGATTTGAATTAGATTTCTTCCCGAACGCAGTGTTTGAAAATAATGTATTCTACAATTTTGAAGATACATTCTTGACTGCAAAGGTAAAGAATCACGTGAATAGTTATACATTCAATCCGGGATTGGACGGAGTGACAGCAATGGACGGAATCGAAAACATGAAAGCATTTGTTCCGAGTGATTCGAGATGCTATACAGATGGAAAGAGTTTGGCGGTTATGGCGAAGGTGGACTCTGAGAATCATTCGGCAATTTCTAAAAAATATATTGGTGCTTTCTGTGATTTCTTGGATTCGCTTGGATTTGTTGCAGGTAAAGATGCTACAACAAATCGAGAGATGAAAGATGGAGAAGTCGTAATCAAGGCTGAGTTGCCGGCAGGAAAGAATATTTGCTTTAAGGATGTTATGACAGAAAATGGTGCAAAAGGTAAATTCTTTAACCTTGGATACCGATACGTGACTTTTGATATGTATATTGAGTCTGAGTCTTCTGCAAACTTCCTATTCAACACATCCACACACAATATCTGGACAAATGGAGATGGGTTTGATTGGAGTAACAAACCGGCAGGTACTCTGCAGCAGGGAGACTTTCTATGTTCTTATTTGAACGGAGTTAAGAGCCCACTTACAAAAAGTGCATGGTATACGGTCAGCATGAAAGTGGAAGACTATTCAACAGCAGTGAGTATTCAAGCGATCGACGGATCTGCAACGATATATTTGAAGAATCTTGTATTTTCAAATGCCTTCCCAACGGAAGTGGGACAGCCGGATTCTCTTGGATTTAAACCTGTAGATGCAAGTATGGGCAGCAATGTTGTGAAGGTGACGGAGGGAGACTTTGCCAACACTATGAAGTTCACAGCTAGTGGTTCCGGTAGTGAATGGGACAACTATAACCGTGTTACATTTGAGGGCATTGACTGTGCAAACAAGACCGGGCTATTCTATGATCATGAATGGGCCAGAGTAGAATTC
>ONED01000072.1 GCA_900316755.1 uncultured Eubacteriales bacterium | reverse complement strand
TCGATTCTTCTTACAATTCCTGTAGCTTTCATAAAAAAATTCCTCCATTTACTGTACTTACATTTTCTAAAATGTAGTATCTGTAAACAAAGGAATTTTATACCTCAAGTTCTTTTTTCTCATGCCATAAAAGACCCAAGAATCTCATTTACCAGCTTTCCGTCTGCCTTTCCTTTTACCTTTGGCATCAGTTCTTTCATAATACGCCCCTTATCTTTTCCGGTGGGAGCATCGATTCCTAAGCCGGAAAGCACATCGGCAATCACCGCTTTAATCTCTGTTTCATCCATCATCTTTGGTGCAAATTTTTCCAGTACCGCAAGGCGGTTTTTCGTTTCTTCAATCAAATCCGTACGGTCTGCCGGCGTCAGCTCCAAAGTTTCTTTTGTTTGTTTGATTTCCTTCAATACAACCTGTTCTTCCTCCTCTGCGGTAAGTTCAGCGCGTTTATCAATTGCCTTATTCTTAAGTGCTGACAAAAGAAGTGACAGCGTATCCTTCGTTTCCTTATCCTTTGCCTTCATGGCATCCACCATGGCTTTTCTGACTTCGTCTGTTTTGCTCATCTTATTTTCCTCCTTTTTTACCGATAGATTCCTGAGGCAACTTCATCTGCCCACTGTTCCAGACTGTATGTCTGCCCGTCAAATAATTTTAAAATGGCTCCCGTCGGGGAATCGTCATTGGCAAATGCATTTGCTTCATCTGTATCTACATGCATTGCCAGCTTAAAAGTGGGGCTCACACGAACCACCACGTCCGCAAAAATCAGCCCGCGTTCATAGCTCTGTGTAATCACAAATACCTCATCGTTGTCCTTCACCCGGGCACGGCTCGCCTCCAAAGGGGTCATATGTATGTGCCTTTTTGCCACAATCACCCCTTTTTCCAGTTCAATCGTCCCCGCGGGACCAATCAATTGACAGCCCGGCGTGCCGTCAGTGTGCCCGGACTGGCGAATCACGCCGGGAACCCCGATTTTTCGGGTGTCCGTCATCGACAATTCTATCTGTGTCTCTTTTCGATACGGTCCAAGAATCGCAACATTTTCAAACCGTCCTTTTGGTCCTACCACCGTAATACGCTCTTCACAGAGATACTGCCCCGGTTGGCTCAGCTCATGGACATAATGAAGCGCTGCCTCTTTGCCAAATAATTTCTTAAAATCCGCCTCGCTGACATGGATATGCCTTGCGGACGTTTCAATAGGTACTTTTAGACTCATTTAAAAGCCTCCTACTCGTTCATTTTCGCCAGCTTTGCCGCCTGATCCGCAGCAATCAGACTGTCGATAATCTCATCCAAATCCCCGTTCATCACACTGTCAATCTTATACAAGGTAAGCTTAATCCGGTGCTCTGTCACACGTCCCTGCGGGAAGTTATAGGTTCTGATTTTCTCTGAGCGGTCTCCCGTTCCAATCTGGCTTCTTCTCTCTTCCGCTTCCGCAGACTGCTGTTTTTCCAGTTCCAGTTCATACAGCTTGGAACGGAGTAGTCGGAACGCTTTTTCCTTATTTTGAAGCTGTGATTTTTCCGTCTGGCTGTAAATCACGATTCCGGTCGGATAGTGGGTCAGACGCACTGCAGAGTCCGTGGTATTGACGCACTGTCCACCGTTACCGGAAGCTCTCATCACGTCGATACGGATATCCTTCTCATCGATGACAACATCCACTTCTTCTGCTTCCGGCATCACCGCCACCGTAATCGTAGATGTATGGATACGTCCGCCGGATTCCGTTTCCGGAACACGCTGCACCCGGTGTACTCCACTCTCATACTTCATTCTGGAGTAAACGCCCTGTCCGCTTACCATAAATACCACTTCTTTAAAACCACCAATTCCGTTCTCGCTGAAGGAAATCAGTTCCGTCTTCCATCTTCTGCTCTCCGCATAATGAACATACATCCGGTAAACTTCTGCAGCAAACAGTGCCGACTCGTCTCCACCGGCTCCCGCACGGATTTCTACGATAATATTTTTATCATCATTCGGGTCTTTCGGAAGAAGCAGAATCTTCAATTCATGCTCCAATTCCTCCACACGCTTTTTTGATTCATACAATTCTTCCTTGGCAAGCTCACGCATTTCCTCGTCAGATTCCATTTCCAGCATTTCTTCACTATCCACAATCGCCTGCTTGGCGCTTTTATATTCTGCATACGCATCCACAATCGGAGTCAGGTCTGCCTGTTCCTTCATCAATTTACGGAAACGGCTCTGATCATTTGCCACATCCGGCTCCTGCAGTTCGCTTAAGATTTCTTCAAAGCGAATGAGTAAGTCGTCCAATTTATCAAACATAATCGTTCCTCCATCTATTTCTACTCTCCTAAATTATACGCACCGGACACAACCCGGTCAAGTCCCGCAAGGTCTTTTTTCACGGTAACTTCCGTAAATCCGGCTTCTTCCATCAGGCTTCTCACTGCTTCTCCCTGATCATATCCGATCTCAAAGAACAGCCTTCCGCCGCGCTTTAAATACTCCGGACCCTTCCTCACAATCTCTCTGTAAAACCAGAGTCCATCCTCTTTTCCGTCCAAGGCCATAAGCGGCTCGTGGAGTTTCACTTCTTCCGCCAGCGAGTGGATTACAGAAGTGGGAATATAGGGCGGATTGGACACGATGATGTCATACCGGCCCGTGACCCGTTCAAACAGATTGCTGTGAAGCCACGTTGCTGCCACCCCGAGCGCTTTTGCATTTTGTTCTGCCACATGAAGCGCCTCTTTTGAGATATCCACACCCACACCGGTCACTGGTTGCCCACTGCCCGTCCGCATGTCTCCTTCTGCCTCGCTGTATTTCAAGAGACTGATTAAAATGCACCCTGAGCCGGTACACATATCAAGGACATGCATCCCAGGTCTTTGTACCTTACATACTTCTTCCACTAAAACTTCCGTATCCTGCCTGGGGATCAGCACATGCTCATTCACGCGAAACTTTAGTCCCATAAATTCCTGCACTCCGGTAATCTGCTGCAGAGGAATATGAGCCGCTCTTTTCTGAAGCGCCTCCCGGTATGCTTCTTCCTGTTCCTTGGAAAGACGTTCCCGGCAGTTTAAAAAGTACCCTGTCCGGTCGATTCCGGTCACATGCTCCAGCAGATACCATGCATCCAAATCTGCTTCCTCAATACCTGCCGTTTTCAATTGTTCCTGTCCCAGCTGATATGCCTCATGCAATGTCATGTGCGTTTTCTCCAAATGTCTCTGCCTGGTATTGCTTCCAATCAAAAACTGCCTCTACTGCCCGAATGGCAACCTCAATCATATCATCCTCCGGCTCTTTGGTCGTCAGATTCTGAAGTGCCATGCCCGGTTTACTAAGGAGAGCAATTACCGGATTCTCACTGCTTCCCGCAAGCTTAATCAATTCATAAGAAATGCCTGCAATCACCGGGAGCAGCGCAATACGCAGAAGCACACGGAGAAGCGGCGATTCCACTGTGATGAAAAAGCATACTACAATGCTTACCAGAAGGACAAAAAACAAGAAGCTGGTTCCGCATCGCTTATGCTGTCTGGAACTTGCCCGGACATTATCCACGGTCAAATCCAGCCCGTGCTCAATACAGTTGATACATTTATGTTCTGCACCATGATACATGAACACACGCTGGATGTCCTTCATTCTGGAAATCAATAAAATGTATGCCACAAATAAGCCAATCCGAACCACCGCCTCTATGACCGTTTTTAAAAACCGCGATTTTACAACACCGCTAAACAGTCCCGAAATAAAGTAGGGAAGCACCATAAAAATCCCCAATGCAAGGATGACGGAAACAATCATCGTGACTGTCATAATCAGCTCTTCCTGTTTTCCTTTTTTCTTCGCTTCCTCCTCTGTCATGGCAGCGTTCTCCGTCTCATCGTCTTCCCAGAAGCTTGCAGAATACATGAGCGTTTTCATCCCCAGTGCCAGAGAATCAATAAAATTAAAAATTCCTCGCACAAATGGAATTTTTGTAAGCTTCTCCCATTTGACATTGTTCTTGTACTGTTTTACCTCTACCGCAATCTCTCCGTCCGGCTTTCTGACTGCAACAGAATAGGTTGCGCCATTTCGCATCATAATTCCTTCCAGTACCGCCTGACCGCCAATATTTGATGACTTCAATTTTTTCACTCCTCGTTTTTTTCTATGTGATACAATATGAAAAAAGGTTGAGGTCCTGTCACCTCAACCCGTATTTTTGGATTATATGCTTATTGCATTCCGTATTTCTTATTAAACTTATCCACACGACCACGAGCCTGAGCAGCCTTTTGTTGTCCTGTATAAAATGGGTGGCACTTTGAACAAATTTCTACGTGGATATCTGATTTCGTAGAACCTGTTACAAATGTATTACCGCAGTTACAGGTAACTGTTGCCTGATGATATTCTGGATGTATTCCTTCTTTCATGATTTTCACCTCTCGTTAATTCTACTTCTAAACAGCCTGTTCATTGTAGCACAGTTCATAAATCTTTGCAAGTTTTTCTATAAAACTTTTTATAAGAATTTCATTTTACGAACCTGCTGCACAAATTCATTGTTATCTTTTGTCCTTGAAAACATATTTAAAATGTTGTCGACTGCCTCTTCCGGCTTCATGCCGTTCAGGGCTTTTCTCATAATGTAAGTTGCTTCCTGCTCGTCCTTTGTAAGCAGCAAATCTTCCCTTCTGGTTCCGGATTTCGGAATATCGATTGCCGGGAATATTCTCTTTTCCTGCAGCTTCCGGTCGAGTACAAGCTCCATATTGCCGGTACCCTTAAACTCTTCGTAAACTACATCATCCATCTTGCTTCCGGTATCCACAAGTGCCGTAGCAAGAATGGTAAGACTTCCGCCCTCTCTCATATTTCTCGCCGCACCAAAGAACCGTTTTGGCATATAAAGAGCTGCCGGGTCAAGACCACCGGATAAGGTTCGCCCACTGGGCGGTACAATCAGGTTGTACGCTCTCGCAAGTCTTGTAATGCTGTCCAGAAGAATCATAACGTCTTTCTTATGCTCTACCAGACGTTTTGCACGCTCGATTACCATCTCGGAAACGCGCTTATGATGCTCCGGAAGCTCATCAAAGGTAGAATAAATTACCTCAACATTGTCACCTACAATCGCTTCCCGGATATCGGTTACCTCCTCCGGTCGCTCATCAATCAACAGAATCAAAAGATGCATCTCCGGATTATTCTTCAAAACAGCCTGTGCAACCTGTTTGAGCAGGGTCGTCTTACCTGCCTTCGGAGGTGATACAATCATACCACGCTGTCCTTTTCCAATCGGGGAGAGCAAGTCCACAACACGCATGGCAACACTGCTCTTTCCGTTTTCCAGACGAAGCCTCTCATTCGGGAAAATCGGTGTCATATCTTCAAAGCTGGTTCGCTTCATCGCATCCTCCGGAAACTCCCCGTTAATCTTGGTCACATACAACAGTGCGCTGAATTTCTCCTGCTGGGACTTCACCCTGACATTCCCCGTAAGAATATCTCCTGTCTTTAATCCGAATCTGCGAATCTGGGACGGAGCAACATAGATATCATTCTCTCCCGGAAGGTAATTGTCACTCCGGATAAATCCGAATCCATCCGGAAGTACTTCCAGAATCCCGTGTGCCACAATCCCACTGTCTAACTGGTCGATATCCGTCGTCCCTGCTTTTTCGTTCTTTACCTCTTCTCTTACTTCTTTTTCTTTATCCTTCTCATCTTCTGCAAGCATTAACTCAATAATGTCTGCCTTTTTCATGGTGCTTACGCCTTTCAGTTCTCTCGCCTTTGCAAGGTCCTTCAAAACCGCCAGCGAAAGAGATTCATATTTTTCTCTCATACAATTTTCCTTTCTTATTCAACTGTCATGCCTTTGGGATTCATGTCCGAAACGACCTTTGAATTCTACATAGGTATTATACACTATATTTTCTAAAAAAGAAAGCACTTTTTTCACCTGACCTCAGTTG
>ONED01000009.1 GCA_900316755.1 uncultured Eubacteriales bacterium | reverse complement strand
CTGACAAAAAATGCGCCGGCGGTAAAGGAACTGTTTGAAGAATTAAAAGAATAGAAATAGATGTTGCTCCGGCAGGGTGATATGCCCGTCGGAGCAATATTTTATCTGTATCTTGCCCGTATGTTCTTCATTACATGATGATACAAAATAACGACGCAGATAGTGGCGGCAATCCACGCGGTCTGGTCAGTAAAGCAGACCGCCAGATAGCCGACTCGTGGGATAACAAATAACGACATTACAGCTCTTGCAATCAGTTCACTTGCCCCTGCAATCATAGAAAGTCCGCTGTATCCGAGCCCTTGTATCGTCATCCGGATATTGTTCAGCAGAGCCAGAAAAACGAAGAAGAAGCCGGAACAGGTCAAAAGCAATTGGACATACTCCAATACTTTTGTTTCGGATGCATCCACGAAAATCAGAGCAATCTTGGAACCAAAGAAAACCAGTACAAATCCGATTACGATGGAATAACAGATACTGATAAAGAGGCTGCTCTGCAATCCTTTCCCGATGCGGTCAATTTTTTTCGCGCCCAGGTTCTGACTGCCGAAAGTGGAAGAAGCAGTTGCAAACGCATCGTAAGGGCACATTGCGAACTGTTTGATTTTGGTTGCAGCCGTGCAGGCGGAGACATAAATGGTGCCAAGGGAGTTTACTGCACTTTGCATCATGATGCTTCCGACTGCAGTAATGGAATACTGCAATCCCATCGGAACGCCCATGGTGAACAGGGTTCTGATTTTTTTGAAATCCAGGCGGATTTCTTCTCTGCTGCATATTAGAATGTCAAATTTTTTCTTCATATACCAGAGACACAGGATTCCGGAAACTGCCTGTGCGGTAACTGTGGCATACGCGGCACCTGCCACGCCCAGATGAAAATATAATATAAACGCAAGATCCAATCCCACATTTAAAATCGTAGACAAAACGAGAAAGTAAAATGGAGTTTTGCTGTCTCCGAGTGCACGAATGACACCGGACGTTACATTATATAAAAAGGTAAACGGGATGCCATAAAAAATCACAATCAGGTAATCATACGCACCCTGAAAAATATCTTCGGGAGTGCGCATTGCCATTAGAATCGGCCTGCAGCAAAGGACCGTCAAAACCGTTACCGATATTGCCAGAAACAATGCCAGATATGCGGCATTCATCACATAGGAGCGCATCTGTGAGTACTTCTGTGCTCCAAACTGCTGGGCTACCGGAATCACGATTCCGCTGCAGGTACCAAGGCAAAAGCCGATAATTAAAAAGATAATCGAAGCGGTCGCTCCCACAGACGACAACGCATTTAAACCAAGCGCGCGTCCGACGATAATGGTATCGACCAAATTGTACATCTGCTGAAAAATATTTCCGAACAAAAGCGGCACCGAAAATTGTAAAATCAACTTCATTGGACTGCCGTTTGTCATATCTCTTGTCATGGAATCCCCTCCGCATTCTCTTTTGCTGAAAATGTTTTACCACTCAAAAAAGATTTTGTCAATCGGCATTGCGAAGGATTTTTCCTTTTAGATAGATGCACAATTGCAAATTGCGGCAAGACGCGGTATACTAAAAATATCAATAAAAAAACAGGAGGGTAGTAGAAAGTTATGGGGAAAAAGTTAAGAAGTATGTGGGTATTTTGTGTGATTCTTGTTGCCGTTATACTTGCCGGCTGTGGCAGCGATTCCTACGATATGGCTGTCAATGGTACTGCATCCGGGACCTATGGTGAGAAGGAAAGTGTGATGGGGGATGGATTTGTTGTAAATGAAAGCACAGAGGATTCTTCCACCACGACCGCTTTGGAAGAAGATGCGGGAGTTTCCACGAACAGAAAGATTATTGAAAGAGTACATATTTCTGTACAGACGAAAGAATTTGACGCGTTGATAGAAAAATTGAATGCAGAGATATCGACAATAGGAGGATATGTGGAGAATTCTTCCATCTCCGGAAATGGTTATGGGGATGTAAGCGGAAGGTATGCTGATTTTACGGTTCGCATTCCGGCCGACGCCAGTGATGCATTTTCTGCGTTTGTATCGGAGAACAGCACTGTGACCAATAAAGAGGTTGAAACAGAGGATGTAACGCTTTCCTATGTCGATATGGAAAGCAGGGTATCTGCTTTGGAAACGGAAAAAGCGACTTTGGAGCGACTTCTGGCAGAAGCGGGTACGATGGCGGATGTGATTTCCATTCAGGACAGATTGACAGAGGTCATTTATGAAATCGAGTCCGTTAAGTCAAAACTGAGAACCTACGACAACCTTATTGAATA
Organism: uncultured Eubacteriales bacterium; assembly: GCA_900316755.1. Lineage (GTDB taxonomy): Bacteria > Bacillota > Clostridia > Lachnospirales > Lachnospiraceae > Faecalimonas. The sequence goes on along the minus strand of ONED01000009.1, from coordinate 44,284 downwards.
TACGACTGTTACGATTCAAATATCTGAGGTGGAAAGGGTAGATGTCGTAGAAAAACAGACTGTCTGGGAAGAGATAAAAACGAATTTAGTGGAAAATTTTGAAAATGTAGGACATGGCTTTGAGAGGTTCTTTGTGTTTGTCGTGAGCAGTATTCCATATCTGTTGGTGATTGGCGGACTGGTGGCGATTATCCTTGTAGTCATTGTGGTTTACAGGAGAAAGAAAAGCGGGAAATAACAAAATGTAAACCAATTTTAAAATAGGGTTGACAATAAAAGCCTCCCTATGTTACAGTTTCTTTCGGAGAGAAAGAACATAGGGAGGTAACATTTTTATGGCAGCATCGGTTATGACAAAAAACAAGACACTGGATATGGTGTACATTGCAATGTTTACTGTGCTAATTGCAATCTGTTCCTGGATTTCGATTCCGACAACAGTTCCTTTTACATTGCAGACCTTTGGAGTTTTTGTAACTGTGGGGGTTCTGGGCGGAAAGCGCGGAAGTTTGTCCGTTCTCATTTATCTGCTCTTAGGAGCAATCGGGATTCCGGTTTTTGCAGGCTTTACAGGCGGTATGGGAATTGTTTTAGGCAGCACAGGCGGATATATCATCGGATTTCTTTTGTCCGCACTTCTCATGTGGGGAATGGAAAAACTGTTAGGGAAAAAGACCTGGGTATTAGCACTGTCCATGGTGTTGGGACTTTTGGTCTGCTATATTTTCGGAACGATTTGGTTTATGCTGGTTTATACCAGAGAAACAGGCGCAATCGGATTATGGACAGCCTTGGGATGGTGCGTATTTCCGTTTGTAATTCCGGATCTTGTTAAAATTGTGTTGGCGTTATTGATTTGTAAGCGTCTTGCAAAAGTAATCAAAGTGAATTGAGGGTAAAAAGATGGAAGAAAAGAAGAAAGCGTCCGGCATGACACCTTCTCCGTCTTATGAAATCAGGGCACATCACGGGATGTGCCTTGCGTTTTTTCAGGGGAAAGGGTATTCTGACACATTTTCAAAGCATATGGGAGAAGTCAAACAATTGCTTGATACGAACCCTCTGATTCGTATTACGGGAGAAGCCGATGCAATCTGCAGTGTGTGCCCCAATAATCAGGAAGGCGTTTGCACATCCTCAGAAACCGTAGTAGAATATGATAGACAGGTACTTTTGCGCTGCGGGCTCTCGGGAGGGGATGTGATGCCGTTTCGGGAGTTTGAAAAGAAGGTATACGATTCTATTCTGATACCGGGAAAGCGGGAAGAAATCTGTGGAGACTGTGGGTGGAATGCACTGTGTTATTTTGAAAACGAAAAGAAAGGAAAGCAGAGATAATGACGACGAGGGAACGGGTATTAGAACTGTTTGAATCGAATAAGGGAGTTTATTTTTCAGGAGAGGAGATTGCACAGAAGCTCTGTGTGTCCAGAGCCGCTGTCTGGAAGGCTGTGAAAAATCTGAGGGAGGACGGCTATCAGATTGATGCGGTCACCAACAGAGGATATTGCCTTTCGGTGGAAACGGACATTTTATCGCCTCAGGGAATCGCGAAATATCTGGATGAGGAATGTAAGAATCTGGACATGACTGTCCTTCCGGTGGTCAGTTCTACCAATACGCTGGTGCGAGAAAAAGCCGGGCAGGGCTTTCCGGAAGGGTACACCGTAATCTCGAATGAGCAGACAGAAGGGCGGGGACGTTTCGGGCGAAGCTTTTTCTCCCCGGAAGGAACCGGGGTTTATATGAGTATCCTGCTGAGACCTTCTCATTATTCTGCCGGTCAGGCAGTTCGGATTACGACCATGGCGGCGGTCGCTATGTGTGAAGCAATTGAAGCAGTATCCGGGGAAAAAGCAAAAATCAAGTGGGTGAACGACATTTTTGTACGCGGGAAAAAAGTTTGCGGCATCTTGACAGAAGGCTCCTTTGATATGGAGAGCGAGATGCTGGATTATGCGGTGCTGGGTGTGGGGGTCAATGTATACCTCCCATCCGGGGATTTCCCGAAGGAATTAGAGCAGATTGCAGGGTCGGTGTTTGACCATCCCCAGAAAGATGTAAAAAATCATTTGGCGGCGGCATTCCTGAATCAGTTTATGAAGTATTATCGGGCGCAGGACTTGGCGGACTATATCGGGAAATACCAGAGCCGCAGTCTTGCGGTCGGAAAAGAGGTTACGGTGATTTCCGGCAATCGGAGCCGCAAGGCATTTGCGTACGGGGTGGATGAGGAGTGCCATCTTTTGGTGAGATATGAAGATGGAACGACAGAGAGTCTTTCTCACGGAGAAATTCGTATCCGGCTGTGAGAAGAGGTTTTCTGCCGCTTCATTTTGTGGTAAGATAGTAACATCTTAAAAAAGGGAGATACGACAATGATAAAGGTACAAGAATACAGAGGACATATCCGCAATTGGGAAGCACTCTGCAAAGAGCTTGGGATTGACAAAACACTTCCGAGAAGAGAACGGGAGGAAGCCATTCTGGTTAAAGCGTATGAGACATGGGGCTATGACATGGCAGACCATATGTATGGGATGTTTGCTTTCGCACTTTGGGAGGAAGAGACGCAGAAGCTGTTCTGCCTGCGGGACCAGTTTGGCACAAAGCCGTTGTATTATTATGTGACCGAGGACGGGAGACTGCTCTACGGAACAAAGATTTCTCAAATTATGGAGCAGGACGGATTTGTAAAAGAATTGAATGAGAAAATGCTGCAAATTTACATGAGTCTTACCTATGTTGCCGGAGAGGAGACATTTTTTAAGGGCGTGAAAAAACTCCTTCCGGGTCGGTATCTGGTTTGGCAGGATAGGAAGCTGGAGATTGTGCGCTACTGGAAACCGGAGTTTCATCCGGAGGAAGGGAAATCTCTGGAAGATTGGGCAGAGGAAATCCACACTACCCTGCAGGACATTATGCCGGAGGTGAAGACAAAAGAGGAAGAAGCGGCAGCATTTTTATCCGGCGGCGTGGATTCTTCGTATGTACTCGCAATGTCAGACATTAAGCTGGCGGCCTCCTGCGGTTATGAAGAAGAACGTTTTGACGAATCTAAACTGGCAGAGCAGACAGCAGAGCTGCTCGGAAGAAAGTTTGAAAGGCGCGTCATTTCTCCGGAGGAATATTTTGACATCGTTCCGTACGTCATGTACCACATGGAACAGCCCTTGGGCGATGCGTCGGCAATCGTATTTGCGCTTGGGTGTCAGGCGGCAGCGGAGCATGCAAAAATCTGCTATTCGGGAGAAGGCTCGGATGAGTTTTTTGGTGGGTACAACATGTACCGCAATGCAGAACGTTACGGGGAAAATTTAAAGACCTTTTATGTGGGCAACACGAACATCATGAAAGAAGAGGAAAAAAGGAAGATTCTTAAGAATTATGATGAAAATGTGCTTCCCATTCATCTTGTCAAAGAGATTTATGAGGAAAATGAGGGATTGGATCCGCTTTCAAAAATGTCGGATGTGGATATACAGATTTGGCTGGAGGGCGACATTTACCTGAATGTAGATAAAATGAGCGAGGCGGCAGGTCTGGAAATCCGGATGCCGCTGACCGACCGGAGAATTTTTGAGATTGCCTCCCGAATGCCGTCCAAATATAAAGTGAATGCGGAGCAAAATAAGGTTGCGTTCCGTACGGCAGCAGCGAAGGTACTGCCGGAAGAGATTGCATTTCGCAAGAAACTGGGCTTTATTGTCCCGATTCGCATCTGGATGGCAGATGAGCGTTACAATCAGGACGTACGGGCGAAGTTTGGGAGTGAGACGGCGGCGAAGTTCTTCCATATGGAGGAAATCAACGCCATCTTCGAGGAGTATATCAATGGGAATTCCGACAATTGGCGGAAAGTCTGGACGATTTACGCCTTTTTGGTATGGTATGAGGAATATTTTGTAAAACGGTAAGGCAAAACGGAGAATATCATCGTAGAGCTCCAAATCCCGTACCAGTATGGGCAGCTTCTGCTCCCATGCCGCTTTCTCCAACGCCGCCGAAGGCAATCAGTGCCTTACAGTTTTCCTGAATGTACATTTCCCGTGCTTCCTGCCTTTCGAAGTCCCTGGTCTGTGACGAGCAGAACCGATGTAATCTGTTGCTTTTTTAATATCGATACGGTATCGGCAATGGTTTTATAGATTTCCGGTTCCCGGTAAGGCAGCACCGGGAGCGCCATGTGGAACGCAAACTGGTAAACCCTGCAGAAAGCCTTATATGCAATGTTCATGATGGAATCATTCCCTCCTTGATTTTTAAATTACAATATGGTTTTTAATATAAAACAAAGAAGTTGACTTATCAACAAATAAATGCTATTGGGGAAGAAAGGGAAAGAAAGGGAAATTGACTTCATATCATTCGTGTGGTACAATACAGTCATAAAATTTTAGGACGAGGTGATAGTCATGTATGCAGAATTTGATGAAAGTTTGGTAACCGGAAACGAGACAATTGACGCTCAGCATAAAGAATTGATTGACAAGATTAATAAATTGATGCAGTGCTGTGAAGACGGAGGAGGAAAGCTTCAGGCAATCAAGATGTTGGACTATCTGGCGGATTATACAGATTTCCATTTCAGTGCAGAAGAAAAGCTTCAGGAAGATTCTTCTTATCCGGGAGTCAAAGAGCACAAGCAAAAACACGCAGAATTCGAGAAGGCGGTAGAAGAGCTTCATGAGATGTTAGAGGAAGAAGAAGGACCGACAGATGCATTCGTACAGGCGGTAAATAAAAATGTAATTGACTGGCTGTACAATCATATTAAGACATTTGACTGCTCAGTCGCTTCTTACATCAATATGAAGTCCAATCCGAATCTGGTATAATGAAAAAACGGACGGTGTGTTCATCGGTTGTAAAAAAGTTCCTCAGAAGAGGAACTTTTTTTACACCTTCAATGGTAAGTCAATATTTGCGAAAAAAATGGGACAGTGAATCGGAAAGATAAAAGGGATTGCCTTTGACAGGAAGATTATGGTAAGATGGAAAAAGTAAAATTTCAGAAGCAAGAGGATAGAACAGATGATGGAAGAAAAAGAATATCGTCCGATACCATTCTGGTCGTGGAACGATAAATTAGAGTTGCCGAAATTAAAGGCTCAAATTCGGTGGATGAAAGAAAATGGAATCGGAGGATTTTTCATGCATGCCCGCTCCGGGTTGCAGACAGAATATCTGTCAGAGGAGTGGATGCAGTGTATTGCGGGCTGCACCGAGGAAGCAGAAAAACTGGGGATGAAGGCATGGGCTTATGATGAAAACGGCTGGCCAAGCGGATTTGCGGGAGGGAAGCTCCTGGAGGACCCAAAAAACTGTGACAAATATATCGAAACCAAAGAAGGAGTCTATGACGCCCATGCAGATGTAAGTTATCTGGTGGCAGAAGAGGAGCTGGTGCGTGCTTTTAATGGTGAAAAAGAGGGGGATTATCTGAATTTGTACATACATACTTCGGTTTCCACAGCAGATATTTTGAATCCGGAGGTGGTGGAAAAGTTCCTGACTCTGACCCATGAAGCATACAAAGCGCGGTTTGGAGAGTCTTTTTCTGAAAAAATAGAAGGATTTTTCACAGATGAACCACAGTATCAGCGTTGGGGGACACCATATACAGATATGGTTGCAGCTTACTGGAAGGAGCAGTACGGAGAAGATATTCTGGACGGTCTGGGTCTGCTTTTCGTGGAAAAGAAGGGATTCCGAAGCTTCCGTTATCGTTATTGGAAAGCGATGCAGAGCCTGATGCTGCATAACTTTGCGGAAAAAATTTATAATTGGTGTGAGAAAAACGGAGTAAAATTTACCGGTCACTACATAGAGGAGAGAAGTCTGGGAGGACAGATGCTGTGCTGTGGCGGGATTATGCCATTTTACGAATATGAACACATTCCGGGAATTGACTGGCTTGGAGCGGGCACAGATGAAGAGATAGCGCCAAAGCAGGTGGGAAGTGTGGCGGCGCAAATGGGAAAACATCGGGTGCTGACCGAGACATTCGCCTGCTGCGGCTGGGACGTTAGCATACAGGATTTGCGGAGAATTGCAGGATTCCAGTATGTCAACGGCGTCAACATGATGTGCCATCATCTGGTGCCGTATTCTGAGCGGGGAAACCGCAAATATGATTATCCGGCACATTATTCAGAGGTAAACCCGTGGGTGAAGGAAGAATTCCGGGCATTCAATGATTATTATACAAAACTGGGACACCTTCTCGGAGAAGGGGAGAAGAAAGTCAACGTGGCGATGCTGCATCCGATTCGGAGTGCATATTTTGATTATCATAGAAGCTTAGAAGGGGAAGGCTTCGGCATTCAGAAGCTGGATAAGGATCTTTTTGACGCTTGTCGCACGCTGTCTTCCCGGGGAGTGGATTATCATTTTCTGGATGAAACGCTGCTTGCGAAGTATGGGTTTGTAAACGGAACCAAGATTGGCTGTGGACAGTGTGCATATGATTATCTGGTGCTCCCGCCGATGCTGACGATGGATAAGACTACGGAAGAAAAACTCCGTACTTATGTGGCAAATGGCGGACGGGTGCTGCTTTTAGGAGAGAAGCCGACATTTTTGGAAGCGGAGGAATATGATTATGACTATCTTGCCAGCAATGTGACGCTGGAAGAGATTTGTGATGCCCAGCCGTACAGAGTGAGCGATTTTGATACGAAGATTTACAGCACCTATCGGAGATTTGATGGGAAAGAATATTTGTATGTGATGAACAATTCACCGGAAAAAACGTATATCCAGAACTTTGAAATCGGGGACAGGACGGTTACTGTCACGTTAAAACCGGGCGAGGATAAGATTCTTTGTCTGAGCGAAGAGAATGTCTCTGCAAAAAAGGAGCAGACCCTGTATACCCTTCGTTTTGCAAATGCAAAGGTGTCTGTAAAAGAGAACTTCCTGCCGGTAGATATGATTCGCTATTCCACAGATGGGGTGCAGTATTCCAAACCATGGCCCTGCGCAGCCCTGTTCCAGAAGCTGTTAAAAGAACGCTATCGGGGCGAACTGTTCCTCCAATATGAGTTTGAGGTAGAGAAGATACCGGAAAGACTGTATCTGCGTACAGAAAAGAGCCGCGATTTATCTGCATGGCTGAACGGGGAAGATTTGACTCTGACAGTTCCGTCAGAAGAGGATTATGTGAACACTTATGATGTGACCGGACTTGTCCGGACAGGGAAAAATACGTATACCGTGAAGGTGGACTGGCTTGAAAGTGAGAATGTGTACTATGCCCTGTTTGGGGAGAATGTAACCGAATCTTTGAAAAACTGCATCGTATACGATACAGAGCTTCAGCCCATTGAGCTGGTTGGTCCATTCGGCGTGTATTCGAAGACCGGCTACGTGCAGGATGAGGATGCACGCTTTGTAAGGGGAAATGCATTTTACATTGGCGCATTGCCGGAGAGCATCAAAGACGAACCTGTGACCGAGGGCTTCCCTTTCCTTGCAGGAGAGATGACGCTTCGTCAGAGTGTGACATTGGAAACAAGCGATATTCGAATGCAAGTGCCGGGCGAGTATCAGATTGCTGCAGTGAAGGTGAACGGCATAGATGCCGGGAAATTGTTCTTTGATAGGGAGCTGGACCTTTCACAAGTGGCAAAAGTCGGTGAAAATGAGCTTGAGGTACGGTTTGTATTGAACAATCGGAATCGTATGGGTCCGCATCATCTGAAAGGTAGTAAAGATGCAGGCGTCTCCCCATGGAGTTTTGAACTCGGCGGAAGCTGGGATGAGGATCAGAGCAGATGTTATCATGAGGATTATGATTTGAAAAAATTTTATAGATAGGATAAAGAAGAATCAGGAGACGAAATAGAGTAGCTCTATTTCGTCTCCTGATTTACATATCTTGTCTTAAATTTGGAATATACAATCCGCTGTTCGTGGTACAGCCCGTAGTAGCCGGAAAGCATGTAGCTGATGGAAACACCGATCAGCAGATATTTCATAATATCAAATCCAAACAGCTCAAATCCGATAATCATAGATGCAATCGGCGAGTTGGTTACACCGCAGAACATGGAAATCATGGCAACTGCCGCACACAGCGACGGGGACAATCCGAATAGTGTCCCGAATAAACAGCCAAAGGCAGCACCGATGGTGAAAGAAGGCACGATTTCACCGCCCTTAAATCCTGCACCAAGTGTCAGTGCAGTAAAGACAATCTTCCAGAAAAAAGCCTCCGGTGCACATTCTCCGGCAATCGCTTCTTCGATAATGTTGACTCCGGCACCACTGTAAGCAGAAGTCCCAAGGATGGCGGTCAGGACAATCACAAGGACCGCACCCACAACAATACGAAGATAGGCGTTTTTAAAATAGTTCTGATAGAGTTTGCTCGTCGTATGTAATATTTGGCAGAAAATAGCACTGAGCGTGGCACACAGGATACCGAGCAGAATAATTTTTCCTGCAGGAATCAGAGCAAAATCAACCGTCGCTACAGTGCCGAATGCTTCTGCAAATACACCGAAATGATTGGCAAACATGGAAGCTGCCAGAGAGGCAAATACGCATGGAACCAATGCGGCATATTGCATAATACCGACGCTGTTTACCTCCATAGCAAAGACGACTGCCGCCATAGGGGTACCGAAAATGGAGGAAAATGCGGCACTCATACCACACATGACCAGAGTGCGGGTGTCATTTTCATCCAGCTTGAATAAGCGTCCCAATTGGTTTCCGATACTTCCGCCGAGCTGAAGCGCGGCGCCTTCCCGACCTGCAGAACCGCCGAACATATGCGTCAGAATAGTAGAAACAAAAATCAGCGGTGCCATGCGGAGCGGAATCTCCGTTTTGGCGTGGATGGTTGAGATGACGAGATTCGTACCTTTGTCATCTTCGTATTTGCATATCTTATAAAGCGCTACGATGAAAATCCCGGCAACCGGGAGCCCGAGGATCATGCGGGGGTGCGCGGCGCGAAGACCTGTTGCCAAGCTCAAAGTTTTTACAAACGCAACCCCAACTGCTCCGACTACCAGTCCGGTAATGGATGCAATCACAACCCAACGCAGAAATTCAATGAAGTCTTTTAGTATTCCTTCTGTAATATTTTTCATAAGTAAAACCCTCTCATAAATATACATAAGCTAGAATACCACTTTTACGGAGAGAGGGAAAGTAAAAAATTTGTAAGGACATCGAAAATTCCTTTCAAAGTCTTACAACTGCATTTCAGAAAATAAGCCGACGCAACAAATTGTTTGAGTGAAACGAGTTGTTGGTGCGTCGGCTAAATCATATCTCTGAAAGCAGTTGTTTAGACTTTAAGGAATTTTTCGCAAAATAATAAGTTACCGGTTCAGAATGTTTTCTTCGTCGTACTCCAGAATCCTTCCGTCGGTTGCGCTCACATTACAATCGTATTTTTTTTCATCCGTGTAAAATTCAAACTCGTACTCTTGTTCATAAGAGTCATATCTTTGCTCGGTAAAGGTGGCTGTTTCCAGCCCGGCACGTTCCAGTGCAATCTGTCTTGCATCGGATTCTGTGATAATATTTCCGGATTGTACAGTTGTCCCGTCGGTATTGGTATTTCCGGTTCCGTTTGTGCCTGTATTTGTACATCCTGTTGTAAGCATGATGGCTGCAAATAAGGAAGCAGCCAGTTTTACGTAATTTTTTTTCATGTCTATGGAGTCTTCCTTGTTTTTATATAGTATTTTGTACATTTATATCCATAAAATACGAGAAAAATTTTTGAAATAGATGTTTTTTCGCGGCAACGTGTATTATAATAGAGCACAGAAAACGAAGAAGAGGAACGGGGTAATATGCGGAAAGAGAAGAAAATCATGGTGACAGTCGCTGTTGTGACCGTGCTTGTGCTGATTGTAGCGGGGATTGTAATCGCGGCGAATCATAAGTCACCTACAAGGGACAAGCAGTCTGCGAAGCCATCTTCGACAGAAATTGTAGGAAAAAACGATACAGATGAGGAAGATGCCAATCAGGGAAATGAAACAAGAGAGCCCGAACCGACTCAGGGTGAGATACTTAAGGAGGAACCACAGCAGGAAGAATTGGATGAGTCTCAAGCGGTTACTATGAAGACGACTACCAATGTTAATTTCCGAAAAGAACCAAATACAAACTGTGAAATTATCAGGGTAATCCCTAGGGGCACTGAGCTCCAAAAATATGCAGAAGAGAATGGTTGGGCGAAAGTGAAGTGCGGGGAAGAAATTGGATATGTGAGCGCTGAGTATCTTGTCGACCCTTCTGTGGAGCTTTCACAGCCGCCTTCAACTTCTGCAAAGGTGGAAGCCATTCCCGGACAGCACCGCGACGCAAACAGCGCGGTGGTAGTGATTGACCCGGGGCATCAGAGGCAGGGAGACAGCACGAAGGAGCCGAACGGACCGGGTTCTTCTACCATGAAAGCGCGGGTGAGTGGAGGAACAACCGGTGTGGCAACCGGAGTGCCTGAATATGTTTTAAATCTGGATATCAGTCTGAAACTGAAGACGGAGCTGGAGAACCGCGGGTATACGGTTTATTTGACGAGAACCAGTCATGACGTTAATATCAGTAATATGGAGCGGGCGCAGTATGCTACCAGCGTGGGCGCGGACATTGCAGTCCGGATTCATGCAAATGGGGCGTCCGGTTCCTCGGTCAATGGAGCCGAGACTCTGGCACCGTCTGCAAATAACCCATATGTGAGCCACCTTGCGGCGGCAAGTCAGAGTCTTGGTCGCTGTATTCTGGATGCGTACTGCACTGCAACCGGATTTCAAAAACGGGGTGTGATTACTAGCGATACCATGACGGGAATCAACTGGAGCGAGGTTCCGGTGACGATTATTGAGCTTGGCTTCATGAGCAACGCAGCAGAGGACCGGGCGATGCAGGATGTGGCTATGCAAAACAACATGGTGCAGGGAATTGCGAACGGGATTGACGTATATTTTGGATTTTAACGGAAAAGGGGTGCAGAGATGACAAATTGTGAAACCTGTATGAACTATGAATATGATGAGGAATATGAGTATTACGTCTGCGCGAAAAATCTGGATGAAGACGAGATGTACCGATTTGTCAAAGGAGAATTTCGGGACTGTCCGTATTATCAGTTCGGTGATGAATATCAGATTGTGAAAAAGCAGATGTAAAGAGCGTACAACATACAAATGAAGGAGAAAAGAAATGGCAAAGACAAAAAAACAGAAACTGGCATTGGAAATCATAGAGCGTCTGCAGAAGGAGTATCCGGATGCAGATTGTACTCTGGATTATGACCAGGCGTGGAAGCTTTTGGTCAGTGTAAGACTTGCGGCACAGTGTACCGACGAGCGGGTAAATGTGATTGTGGAAAAACTGTATGAAAAATATCCGGATGTAAAGGCTTTGGCGGATGCAGATGTGGATAAAATCGAAGAAATTGTGCGTCCCTGTGGATTAGGAAGGAGCAAGGCAAAGGATATCAGTGCCTGTATGAAGGTCCTTAGGGACAAGTACGATTGTCAGATTCCAAAGACGTTTGAAGAGCTTCTTGCGCTTCCGGGGGTGGGGAGAAAAAGCGCAAACCTGATTATGGGCGATGTATTCGGAAAGCCGGCGATTGTAACGGACACGCATTGTATCCGGCTGACGAACCGCATGGGTCTGGTCGATGGAATTAAGGAGCCCAAAAAAGTGGAGATGGAGCTTTGGAAACTCATTCCGCCGGAAGAGGGGAGCGATTTCTGCCATCGTCTGGTTTACCATGGCAGAGCCGTTTGCACGGCAAGAACAACACCGCATTGCGAGAAGTGCTGTCTGTCGGATATTTGCCCAAAAGTGGGCGTATAAAATGATTGCGCAAATAGTAAAGCATATAGTATGATAAAGGTTAGAGAAGAGAATTACAAGGAGGAGAAATCATGGATTCAAACAAAAGACCGGATACGATGGAGCGTATCACGACACCGGAACTTGCAGAAATATTTATTGCAGAACAGGTAGCAGCCGTTCAGAAGCAGGTCGGTGACAAAAAAGTTTTACTGGCGCTGTCAGGTGGAGTTGACAGTTCAGTTGTAGCAGCACTTCTTATTAAAGCAATCGGAAAACAGTTGGTTTGTGTACATGTCAATCATGGCCTGATGCGAAAAGGGGAAAGTGAGCAGGTAATTGAGGTATTTGGAAACCAATTAGATGCAAACCTGGTTTACATCGATGCGACAGACCGTTTTCTGGACAAACTGGCAGGGGTAGCTGCTCCGGAAACAAAACGGAAGATTATTGGCGGAGAATTTGTACGCGTATTTGAAGAAGAGGCGCGTAAGTTAGAAGGAATTTCATTTCTTGCACAAGGAACAATCTACCCGGATATTCTTGAGAGTGACGGAGTAAAAGCACATCACAACGTAGGCGGACTTCCGGAAGATATGCAATTTGAAGGCTTGGTAGAGCCGGTAAAATTGTTATTCAAAGACGAGGTTCGTGTAGTCGGCAGAGCCCTCGGGCTTCCGTCATCTATGGTTGACCGTCAGCCGTTCCCGGGCCCGGGGCTTGGAGTGAGATGTTTGGGCGCGATTACCAGAGACCGTCTGCATGCGCTTCGGGAATCGGACGCTATCTTAAGAGAAGAGTTTGACAATGCAGGCCTGACATCACAGGTATGGCAATTCTTCACAGTAGTGCCGGATTTCACCTCTACAGGTGTCAAAGACGGAAAACGTCTGGATTATTGGCCGGTCATTATCCGTGCCGTCAATACGGTGGATGCGATGACTTGTACAGTGCCGGAGATTGATTGGGCAGTACTTAAGAAGATTACGGAACGTATCTTGAGTGAAGTGGACGGGGTTTGCCGTGTCTGCTATGATATGAGTCCAAAGCCGATTGCGACGATAGAATGGGAATAATATGATTTACGCCTAACAGACAGCGGCGGCAGGGAAAAGATTCTCCTTGCCGCCGTCCTTTGTTTATTGTAAAAAAGATGTAAAAATCATTTACTTAATATCGAAAAAAAGATATAATAATATCAAATAAAAGATATGGAGGAACAGATATGATTATTAAGGCATCAGCTGCTCTGCGAAATGAATATACGTCAATTTCGGATATTGCAAAAAAGACGAAAGAACCAATCTATATAACCAAAAATGGCGAAGGTGATTTGGTGGTAATGGATATTGAAGCTTTTGAAAGGCGAGAACAAATATTAGAACTTCGAGCAAAAGTGTTGCAGGCAGAACAAGAACGTATCGAAGGAGCAGAAACAATTAGTGTTTCTGAAGCTAGAATTAGATTGAGAGAAAGAATAAATGATCTATAAGGTAGAAATACTTCCTACTGCCTGGGAGGACTTGAAACGCATTGAGGACTGGTATCTAATTGAATTTGATGTAGAAACAGCATTAAAAGTGAGCAATCATATTTTAGATACAATTGAAAGGTTGGAGCGTTTTCCAAATTCGGGATCGTTAACACCAGATAAATGGTTAAATGAGTTGGGTTATCGTATGATAATCTGTGAAAAGCAAGTTGTTATTTATAGAAAGATAGACGATGTAATCTACGTGTATCATATTGCAGATACACGGACAGAGTATACAAAGTTGTTTTATTAAAAAAATTAAAAAACTGTTGACAAAATCTGGAATTGGCGGTAAGATATCAAAAACCTACTAAAGAAGTAGGCAAATGAAGGCTTCTGGAGGAAAGGTAATGAACTATCATTTTGAAAAACTTGTGAGAGCCAATTTTCGCTTCGGACGAATGTGGAACATATTTTGACATTTGAAATTCGAAAACGACACAATACTGAAAATTAAGATTTGAAAAGAGAGGGAAAAATTATGTCAGAATATAAATTTGAAACACTTCAGCTCCATGTAGGACAGGAAACTCCGGATATTGCAACAGATTCACGTGCAGTACCGATTTATGCAACCACGTCGTATGTATTCCATGACTGCGCTCACGCAGCAGCACGTTTTGGACTGCAGGACGCAGGAAATATTTACGGACGCCTTACAAACTCCACACAGGATGTATTTGAAAAAAGAATTGCTGCCTTGGAGGGTGGCGTTGCAGCATTGGCAGTTGCTTCCGGTGCAGCGGCAATCAATTATACGATTGAAGCGCTTGCACAAAATGGAGGTCATATTGTAGCACAAAAGACGATTTACGGCGGCAGCTATAACCTGCTTGCACATACCCTTCCGAATTTTGGAATTACCGCGACGTTTGTGGATATCCATAACCTGGAAGAAGTAGAAAATGCGATTCAGGATAACACGAGAGCAATTTACATAGAAACACTGGGAAATCCAAACAGCGATATTCCGGATATTGATGCGGTGGCAGAGCTGGCACACAAGCATGGTTTACCGCTTGTAGTAGACAATACTTTCGGAACCCCATACCTGATTCGTCCGATTGAACACGGTGCAGATATTGTGGTGCACTCCGCAACCAAATTCATCGGTGGTCACGGGACGACGCTTGGAGGAGTGATTGTGGATTCCGGAAAATTCGATTGGGCGGCATCCGGAAACTATCCGGCGATTGCGGCTCCAAATCCGAGCTATCACGGAGTATCCTTTACACAGGCGGCAGGACCGGCAGCATTTGTAACTTACATTCGTGCAATTTTACTGCGTGATAAGGGAGCTACGATTTCTCCGTTTGCAGCATTCTTGCTCCTTCAGGGAACAGAGACTTTATCTCTCCGGCTGGAGCGTCATGCAGAAAATACGAAGAAAGTAGTGGAATTCCTTGCAAACCATCCACAGGTAGAAAAGGTCAACCATCCGTCCCTTCCGGAGCATCCGGATCATGCGCTGTATGAGAAATACTTCCCGAATGGCGGAGCATCCATCTTTACATTTGAAATTAAGGGCGGTGTGGAAGAGGCACACAAGTTTATTGACAACTTGCAAATCTTCTCCCTTCTGGCAAATGTGGCAGATGTAAAGAGCCTTGTGATTCATCCGGCAACGACAACGCATAGCCAGCTTTCTGAGGAAGAACTGGCTGATCAGGATATTAAGCCGAATACGATTCGTCTGTCGATTGGTACAGAACATATCGATGATATCCTTGCAGATTTGCAGCGGGGATTTGATGCAGTAGGCAAGTAAAGAAAAGAGGATGCAAGATGTTTATTTCCACAAGAGGAAGATATGCACTCCGCGTTCTGCTGGATTTAGCAGAGCGTGATTCGGGACATTATATTCCGATGAAGGAGGTCGCAAACAGACAGGAACTGTCATTAAAGTATATTGAAAGAATTGTGCCCATTCTGACGAAAAATGGGTTCATTGAAGGGGTTCACGGGAAAGGCGGAGGTTATCGTCTGACAAAGGAGCCCCGGGAATATAAAGTGGGAGATATTCTCCGGCTGGCAGAGGGAGACCTTGCACCGGTTTCCTGTCTGGAGTGTGGGGCAAAACCTTGTGAGCGTGCAGAAAAGTGTCTCACGCTCCCTATGTGGAAGAGGTTCAAAGAGATGACAGACGAATACTTTGACGGGATTACTCTGGAGGATTTGCTGAAAGGAAATCTGTAGTGGTTTCGTCTATGTCAATAATTTTTGCATAATCAAAACAGAGGAAATTTTGTGGGCTTTGCCATTTTACTTCCGATGTTTCATATGAAAAAGACCGGCGATTTTCTGCCGGTCTTTTTCAGGAGAAAAGAGAATTTATGATAAACGTATAAAACGGAATTTTTAGACGAAGCCCAACGGTCGTAAATAAATACTTAAGTCCAACCGTTGTCCTCACTTGTTTTATGAGTTTATTATATAAGACAGATGTGAGGAAAATATGTCCAATTCTAAAAAGAAATCTAAACAATCTAAAGAAAGTCATAAGAAAAGGTAAGAAAAGATAAAATACCCCTTGCACAAATGAAATAAAGGTGATATCATTTTGATATCAAAATAAAGGAGGTAGTGTTTTATGAAAGAAATTACATTACAAAATAAGAAGAATGGGATGGCAGTGTTGTTACTCACACTTGCCTTATACGCAGTTGCAATCGTGGGTTTTATTTTTGGAATCATCTGGACGAATGTTCCATTGATTGCTGTAACGTCCGTCTGGATGACGTTCGGCTGGATTTTGTTCTGTGGGCTGAAAACCCTAAAACCGCAGGAAGCACTTGTACTTACTTTATTCGGAAAATACATCGGAACATTAAAGAACGACGGGTTTTATTTTGTGAATCCCTTCTGCGTGGGATTTAATCCGGCAGCGAAGACAAAGTTGAATCAGAGCGGCGATGTGGACAGCGGTATAAAAAAATCTATGATGATTTCCGGGAATACAGCAGATGTTTCTCTGGAGACGGTGGACAAAAAGATTTCCTTAAAAATCATGACACTCAACAATAATCGTCAGAAAATCAATGACTGTCTGGGAAATCCGGTGGAAATTGGGATTGCTGTAACATGGCGTGTAGTGGACACCGCAAAAGCAGTCTTTAATGTAGACAATTACAAGGAATATCTTTCTCTCCAGTGCGACAGTGCGCTGAGGAACATTGTCAGATTATATCCATATGATGTGTCACCGAATGTGGACACGACAGGCGATGGAATTGCCGATGAGGGAAGCCTTAGGGGTTCCAGTGAGGTAGTTGCGGCACGCATTAAACAGGAAATTCAGGAAAAAGTAGAAGAAGCAGGGCTGGAAATCGTAGAGGCACGCATCACCTATCTGGCGTACGCTCCGGAAATTGCGGCAGTTATGCTTCAGAGACAGCAGGCTTCTGCAATCATTGATGCGAGAAAAATGATTGTAGACGGAGCGGTCGGAATGGTAGAGATGGCTCTGGAACGTTTAAACGAAAATGAGTTGGTAACATTAGATGACGAAAGAAAAGCTGCGATGGTATCTAATTTACTGGTTGTTCTTTGCGGAAATCATGACGCACAGCCTATTGTAAATACGGGAAGTTTGTATTAAGATGGCAGATGTGAAGAAACAAGTACCGCTTCGGTTATCCCCGAAGTTATACGATGCCCTTGCAGCATGGGCAGAGGATGATTTTCGTTCACTCAACGGGCAGATTGAATTTCTGCTTACAGAATGTGTGAAGCAGCATCGAAAAGACGGAAAATACATTTCAAAGGAACTGCATGTCCGTCCACAGATTGATTTGCCACACACGGATAAGGAACAACAATAGAGAGCAAGAGGAACAGATTATGAAATTCACAAAAATGCAAGGATTGGGAAATGACTACGTGTATGTAAATTGTTTTAAGGAGAGGATTGCACACCCGTCGGAATTGGCTGTCAAAGTGAGCAACCGTAATTTTGGAGTTGGCTCAGACGGACTGATTATGATTAACCCATCGAAAGTTGCCGATTTTGAGATGGAAATGTATAACGCAGACGGCTCCAGAGGCGAAATGTGCGGAAACGGAATCCGTTGTGTGGGAAAATATGTATATGATTATGGTCTGACGGATAAGACGAGGATTTCTGTGGAGACCCTCGGTGGAATTAAATATCTGGATTTGACGGTGGAAGATGGAAAAGTGAAGCTGGTAAGGGTCGATATGGGAAGCCCGAAGCTTACCCCGGCAGATATTCCAATCATAGCGGAGGAAGATTCGGTTATCAATGCACCCATTCTCGTAGACGGAAAAGAATATCGTATGACCGGGGTTTCTATGGGCAATCCTCATGCAGTTGTCTATGTAGATGATGTTAAGGAGCTCGAAATCGAAAAGATTGGACCGAAGTTTGAAAACCATGAGCGGTTTCCAAAACGGATTAATACGGAATTTGCAAAGGTGCTTGACAAAAATACAGTGGAGATGCGTGTCTGGGAGCGGGGTTCCGGCGAAACCCTGGCTTGCGGAACCGGCGCGTGTGCAGTTGCGGTTGCGAGTATTTTGAACGGCTTGACCGAGAATCAGGTGACGGTAAAACTGCTCGGCGGAGATTTGCAGATTGAATGGGATAGAGCGGCAGATAAGGTCTATATGACCGGACCGGCTGAGATTTCCTTTGAAGGAGAAATCCGGATTTAAAAAAATGGAAAAAAGACCACTTGACGTGTGGCTTGACTTATGATACAATGGTCGAGCGAATGGAAGTAGGTCTTTTTTTTATGCCTAAAATTAGGTAGTCTCGCAAACTACCATGTAACACGTAAAAATACGAACAAAGCGAGGTGGAAGTTGTGCGCACAAGAATAACATTGGCATGTACAGAATGTAAGCAACGTAACTACAATACGACCAAGGATAAGAAAACACATCCGGAACGTATGGAAACAAAAAAGTACTGCAGATTCTGTAAATCACACACATTACACAAAGAAACGAAATAGGATCGTTGAAAGGAAGTGAATGTATGGCAGAGAATACAGAAAAGACAAAAAAAAGCAGCTGGTTCAAAAATTTGAAGGCAGAGTTTAAAAAAGTTATCTGGCCGGATAAGAAAACACTTGCGAAACAGACGGTAGCAGTTACAGTATGCTCGATTGTGCTTGGAGCAATCATAGCAATCATCGATGCATTACTCCAGTACGGGATTGACTTCATCGTACGATAAAAACTGTATACAAAGATGAAAGGTGATTTTATGTCGGAAGCAAAATGGTATGTAGTTCATACTTATTCAGGGTATGAAAACAAAGTAAAAGCTAACATTGATAAGACAATTGAAAACAGACACCTTGAAGATCAGATTTTGGAAGTGAGGGTTCCGATGCAGGAAGTAGTCGAAATCAAAAACGGAACACAAAAAGCCTCTCAGAAAAAGATGTTCCCCGGCTACGTGATGCTTCATATGATTATGAATGATGACACGTGGTATGTTGTAAGAAATACAAGGGGTGTGACGGGATTCGTAGGACCGGGATCAAAGCCGGTGCCGCTAACAGATGCGGAAATCGATGCTCTGGGCATTATGGAGGCAGGCGTTGTCGTTGGATATGAGGTCGGCGAGACGATTATAGTTACTTCGGGAGCATGGAAGGATACCGTGGGTAAGGTGAAAGAAGTCAATACCCAGAAACAAAGTCTGACAATCAATGTTGAACTGTTTGGTCGTGAAACACCAGTAGAGATTAGTTTCTCAGAAGTGAAAAAAATGCAATAAGCAAATGCAAAAATGTAACAAGTAAAAGTGGGAGGGAAATCCCCGTAAATACCACAAGGAGGTACTGAAAAATGGCAAAGAAAGTTACAGGTTATATCAAATTACAGATTCCTGCTGGAAAGGCAACTCCAGCACCACCGGTAGGTCCGGCACTTGGACAGCATGGTGTAAACATTGTTGAATTTACAAAGCAATTCAACGCAAAGACTGCAGATCAGGATGGCATGATTATCCCTGTAGTCATCACAGTTTATAATGACAGAAGCTTCAGCTTCATTACAAAGACACCACCGGCAGCAGTTTTGATTAAGAAAGCCTGCGGATTGAAATCCGGTTCAGGAGTTCCGAACAAGACAAAAGTAGCTACCATTACAAAAGCACAGTTAGAAGAGATTGCAAAGACAAAGATGCCTGATTTAAATGCAGCATCTGTGGAAGCTGCAATGAGCATGATCGCAGGAACATGCCGCTCTATGGGTGTGAAGGTAGAAGAATAGGCATTGGCACTACATTGTTAAATCAGAAACGTGGGAGGGCTAGCTCCCGATATTACCACTAGGAGGTTATTGAAATGAAAAGAGGAAAGAAATACGTAGAAGCTGCAAAACAGATCGAAAGAGGAAATCTTTACGATAAAGCAGAAGCAATCGCATTAGTAAAAAAGAGTGCGGTAGCAAAATTCGATGAAACCATTGAGGTTCACATTAGAACAGGCTGTGATGGACGTCATGCAGATCAGCAGATTCGTGGTGCAGTTGTACTGCCGCACGGAACAGGAAAGAAAGTTCGTATCTTAGTATTTGCGAAGGATGCAAAAGCAGAAGAAGCGAAGGCAGCAGGAGCAGATTACGTTGGAGCAGAAGACCTGATTCCGAAGATTCAGAATGAAGGCTGGTTTGAGTTTGACGTTGTAGTTGCTACACCGGATATGATGGGTGTTGTCGGACGTCTTGGACGTGTGCTCGGACCAAAGGGCTTAATGCCAAACCCGAAGGCAGGTACAGTAACAATGGATGTTACAAAGGCAATCAATGATATTAAAGCCGGTAAGATTGAATACAGATTAGATAAAACAAACATTATCCACGTGCCAGTTGGAAAAGCTTCTTTTACAGAAGAACAATTAGCGGACAACTTCCAAACGCTTATCGATGCAATTAACAAAGCAAAACCGGCAGCGCTTAAGGGTCAGTATTTGAAGAGTGTAACACTGACTTCTACTATGGGACCGGGCGTAAAAGTGAATCCGGCAAAATTGTAAAAATTTGTTGACATCGAATATATCGCTTGCTATAATAGCAAAGGAATTAACTGCCGAAGACAGTAGGTGCTGCAAAGCATAAGGATAAAAACGCCTACCGAGGAAGATTGAAATTCAAGTTTCGAATTACAAAACCTCTTTGTCTGCGGACGAAGAGGTTTTCTTATATTTAGAAACTCAATCGGCGGTGCCATTTTTAAAATCATATAAGGAGGTGCACCATTCGTGGCAAAAGTTGAATTAAAACAACCAATCGTTGAGGCAATCGCTGCAGACGTAAAGGATGCTCAGTCCATCGTTTTAGTTGACTATCGTGGTCTGACTGTTGCAGAAGACACAGAACTTCGTAAACAGTTAAGAGATGCAGGCATTATCTATAAGGTTTGCAAGAACACGATGATGAAAAGAGCGTTTGAAGGAACTGCATTCGAAAGTCTTGACGAATATCTGGAAGGGCCAAGCGCTATCGCAATTTCAAAAGATGACGCGACCGCTCCGGCAAGAATTATTTGCAAATTTGCAAAGACGGCTGAAAAGTTAGAAGTGAAGGCCGGTGTAGTGGAAGGAAAGCTTTACGATGTAAATGGCGTAATTGCATTGTCAAACATTCCATCCAGAGAAGAGTTACTTTCCAAATTCCTTGGAAGTATCCAGTCACCAATTACAAACTTTGCTCGTGTTATTAAGCAAATCGCTGAAAAAGACGGCGAAGCAGTAGAGGCTCCGGCTGAGGCAGTAGAAGCTCCGGCGGAAGCATAAGAAAGAAAACAAATTAAAAAAATTATTTTACGGAGGTAAATGACAATGGCAAAATTAACAGTAGCTGAAATGATCGATGCGATCAAAGAATTATCAGTATTAGAATTAAACGAATTGGTAAAAGCATGTGAAGAAGAATTTGGTGTATCTGCAGCAGCAGGTGTTGTAGTTGCAGCAGCAGGTGCTGGTGAAGCAGCAGCTGCAGAAGAGAAAGATGAATTCAACGTAGAGTTGACATCAGCAGGCGCTTCAAAGGTTAAAGTAATCAAAGTGGTTCGTGAAATCACGGGACTTGGATTAAAAGAAGCAAAAGATTTAGTTGACGGTGCTCCGAAGGTAGTAAAAGAAGGCGTTTCTAAGGCAGAAGCTGAAGAAATCAAGGCTAAATTGGAAGCAGAGGGTGCATCTGTAGAATTAAAATAATAAAATCAGATGACTTAAAAGGACTGTATCGAAAGATATGGTTCTTTTTTTGTGACAGAAAATGTTACAATTCAGCCCTCTGGGGCGTGGCATCCTTGTGCCAAACGTCGGCGGGTCGGACAGCACCAAGCAGTGGCAGGCTCTGACGGCCCAAAGGCTTCAAAGTTTGAGCAAGGCTTCAGTCACAAGTTTCCCTAAGTGTCCAATTTACAAGAATCTATTACATTTATGCAAAGCAAATTCGCAATCACGGGGATTCACAGTTTCCATGGGGTGAAATAACTTTGAGCAATTCCGTGCAAAGACTTACAGTTGCAGTGAGGAAAAGAGGGCAGCGCGGATAATTGTTTGAGCAAAGCGAGTTTTGACCGCGCTGCCAAAATCAGCTCTCCGAACGCAACTGTATAGTCTTTTTCGGAACTGCTCGCCAAGTTTTGAATCCCATGGAAACTGTGAATCCCTTTAGTTGCAAAGCCGGCTTTGCATACATGATTTTTTGTAAATTGGACACAAGGGAAACGTAAGTGACTTGCAGAAAGCTCAAACTTTGAAGCCTTTGGGCCGTCAGAGCCTGCCACTGCTTGGTGCTGTCCGCCCCATTGGCGTTTGGCACGAGGATGTCCCGCCCCAGAGGACTGAATTGTAAACCAAAACAAAAAATTAAAAAAGGTGGTTGACAGGCCTTGATATTTGTGATACATTCTAAGTTGCACTATTGTGCAGAAGTATGTGCTAACGATAGTGCAAAAAGGATTCAATAATTAGGATTTCAGCATATTTTAGTGCAGTAAAGCCCCAAAAAAACGAATACGAGGAGTGAAACGTCAATGGAGAAAAACAGAATTCGTCCTATCAAAAGCGGAAAAAGTTCGCGTATGAGCTATGCAAGACAGAAAGAAGTACTGCAGATGCCGAACTTAATCGAAGTGCAGAAGGATTCGTATCAATGGTTTCTGGATGCCGGATTGAAAGAAGTATTTGCAGACATTTCGCCGATTACGGACTACAGCGGACATTTGAGCTTGGAATTTGTGGATTTCACATTATGCGAAGATGATGTGAAATATACAATTGAGGAATGTAAAGAGCGTGATGCAACATATGCAGCACCTTTGAAGGTGAAAGTAAGGCTCTATAACAAAGACACAGATGAAATCAACGAGCATGAAATCTTTATGGGAGACCTCCCGCTGATGACAGCAACCGGTACTTTTGTAATTAACGGTGCGGAAAGAGTCATTGTCAGCCAGTTGGTTCGTTCACCCGGTATCTACTATGCTGTCGGGCATGACAAAGTGGGAAAGGAATTGTATTCCTGCACGGTGATTCCAAATCGTGGAGCATGGCTGGAGTATGAGACAGACTCTAATGATGTGTTCTGGGTTCGTGTGGACAGGACCAGAAAGGTGCCGATTACCGTATTGATTCGTGCGCTTGGAATCGGAACCAATCCGGAGATTATCGAGCTGTTTGGGGAAGAACCAAAGATTCTTGCAAGCTTTGGAAAGGACGTTGCTGAGAATTATCAGGAAGGTCTTTTGGAGTTATATAAGAAGATTCGTCCGGGTGAACCGCTTGCAGTGGACAGCGCGGAAAGTCTGATTACTTCTATGTTTTTTGACCCAAGACGTTATGATCTTGCGAAAGTGGGCCGCTATAAGTTTAATAAAAAACTGGCATTCCGATATCGTATTGCAGGACAGGTGCTGGCAGAAGATGTAGTGAGCGCTGTCACAGGGGAAGTGATTGCTCAAAAAGGCGAGAAAGTCACGAAAGAAATGGCGGATACCATCCAGAATGCTGCAGTTCCGTTTGTGTGGATTGATGTGGAAGGACAGGATCGCAATGTAAAGGTTCTTTCCAATATGATGGTAAAATTAGATGCTGTTGTGGATATTGATCCGGCAGAAGTAGGGGTTACAGAGTCCGTTTATTACCCGGTTCTTGCGGAATTATTGGAAAAAACAGCAGGGGACATTGATGAACTAAAAGAAGAAATCCGTAAAAATATAAGTGAATTAATTCCAAAGCATATCACGAAAGAAGATATTATAGCATCCATTAACTATAACATTCATCTGGAGTATGGTATGGGAACAGATGACGATATTGACCATTTGGGGAACAGACGTATCCGTGCTGTGGGTGAGCTTTTACAGAACCAGTACAGAATCGGCCTGTCAAGACTGGAAAGAGTAGTACGTGAGAGAATGACCACACAGGATCTGGAAGGAATCTCTCCGCAGTCACTAATCAATATTAAACCGGTTACGGCAGCGGTGAAAGAATTTTTCGGTTCTTCCCAGTTGTCGCAGTTTATGGATCAGAACAACCCTCTTGGTGAGCTGACCCATAAGAGACGTCTGTCTGCTCTTGGACCGGGAGGTCTTTCCAGAGACCGTGCCGGATTCGAAGTGCGTGACGTTCACTATTCTCACTATGGAAGAATGTGTCCGATTGAGACGCCTGAAGGTCCGAACATTGGATTGATTAACTCGCTTGCTTCCTATGCGAGAATCAATCAGTACGGTTTTGTTGAGGCTCCGTACCGGAAGATTGATAAATCAGACCCGAAGAATCCGGTGGTAACGGATGAGGTTGTCTACATGACGGCGGATGAGGAAGATAATTATCACGTGGCACAGGCAAATGAACCTTTGGATGCAGAGGGACATTTTGTTCATAAAAATGTATCCGGTCGTTACCGGGAAGAAACGCAGGAATATGAAAGAACAGTATTCGACTACATGGATGTATCGCCGAAGATGGTATTTTCTGTAGCGACAGCATTGATTCCGTTCTTGGAGAATGATGACCCCACCCGTGCGCTGATGGGTTCTAACATGCAACGTCAGGCAGTTCCGCTTATGATTACGGAAGCTCCGGTTGTAGGTACGGGAATCGAGGAAAAGACGGCGGTGGACTCCGGCGTATGTGTAGTCGCAGAAGAAGGTGGTATCGTTGAACGTTCTACTTCCAAAGAGATTACGATTAAGCATGACGACGGAACGAAGAAAGTTTACAAACTCACGAAATTCCTGCGCAGCAACCAGAGTAACTGCTACAACCAGAGACCGATTGTATTTAAAGGGGACAGGGTAGAAAAAGGGCAGGTAATTGCTGACGGACCTTCTACTTCCAACGGAGAGATGGCTCTCGGGAAAAATCCACTCATCGGTTTCATGACCTGGGAAGGTTACAACTATGAGGATGCTGTACTTTTAAGTGAAAGACTGGTGCAGGATGATGTGTATACCTCTATCCATATTGAAGAATATGAAGTAGAAGCACGTGACACCAAACTTGGACCGGAAGAGATTACCCGTGATATTCCGGGTGTAGGTGACGATGCCCTGAAAGATTTGGATGATCGGGGAATTATCCGTATTGGTGCAGAGGTTCGTGCGGGAGATATCTTAGTCGGCAAGGTGACACCGAAAGGGGAGACCGAACTGACGGCAGAGGAGAGACTGCTTCGCGCAATCTTTGGTGAGAAGGCAAGAGAAGTCAGAGATACTTCTTTGAAAGTACCTCATGGAGAATATGGTATTGTTGTAGATGCGAAAGTATTTACCAGAGAAAACGGGGATGAGTTGTCTCCGGGTGTAAGTGAATCTGTTCGTATTTACATTGCACAGAAGAGAAAGATTTCTGTAGGAGATAAGATGGCGGGTCGTCACGGAAACAAGGGTGTTGTTTCCCGTGTGCTTCCGGTTGAGGATATGCCATTCCTTCCGAACGGGCGTCCGCTGGATATCGTGCTTAACCCGCTGGGTGTGCCGTCCCGAATGAATATCGGACAGGTTCTGGAAATCCATTTGAGTCTTGCTGCCAAAGCGTTGGGATTCAACATTGCAACACCGGTATTTGATGGTGCAAACGAAATCGATATTATGGATACACTGGATTTGGCAAACGACTATGTCAATCTGGAATGGGAAGAGTTTGAGGCAAAGCATGGTGAGGAATTACTTCCGGAAGTACTGCAGTATTTGTCTGATAACAGAGACCATAGAGAATTGTGGAAAGGTGTACCTTTGTCACGCGACGGAAAAGTACGCCTTAGGGATGGAAGAACCGGAGAATATTTTGACAGCCCGGTAACCATCGGACACATGCATTATCTGAAACTCCACCATCTGGTAGATGACAAGATTCATGCCCGTTCTACTGGTCCTTACTCGCTGGTTACACAGCAGCCGTTAGGTGGTAAGGCGCAGTTCGGTGGACAGAGATTCGGAGAAATGGAAGTTTGGGCACTGGAGGCTTATGGTGCGGCATATACGCTTCAGGAGATTCTGACAGTGAAATCCGATGATGTGGTAGGACGTGTGAAGACCTATGAGGCGATTATTAAAGGCGATAACATTCCGGAAGCCGGTATTCCGGAGTCATTCAAGGTTCTCCTAAAAGAATTGCAGTCACTTGGCCTGGATGTCAAGGTACTCAAGAATGATGAAAATGGGGAAAGCCAGGAAGTGGAAATCACGGAAACCGTAGATTATGGTGAGACGGATTTGCACTCTATCATTGAAGGAGACAGAAGATACGAGGCGAATGAATCTTATGGTGCACATGGTTTCAGCCAGCAGGAATTTGAGGGCGAGGAATTGATTGACATTGACGAAGAGGAATTTGCAGAACCGGAAGAGATTGATTTTGACGGTATGTTAGACGAAGAATAGGAGGATTGACGGAATGCCAGCAGGAAATAATGAAACAGCATACGAGCCAATTACATTTGATGCGATTAAGATTGGCCTGGCGTCACCTGAAAAGATTTTAGAATGGTCGCGAGGTGAAGTGACAAAACCGGAGACCATCAACTATAGAACTTTAAAGCCGGAGAGGGACGGACTGTTCTGCGAGAAGATTTTCGGACCAAGCAAGGACTGGGAATGTCATTGTGGAAAGTATAAGAAAATCCGTTACAAAGGTGTGGTCTGCGACCGATGCGGTGTAGAAGTTACAAAAGCAAGTGTAAGACGTGAGCGTATGGGTCACATTGAGTTAGCCGCTCCGGTTTCCCATATTTGGTATTTCAAGGGGATCCCGAGCCGTATGGGGCTGATTCTGGATTTATCACCGAGAACACTTGAGAAGGTGTTGTATTTTGCATCTTATATTGTACTGGATAAGGGAGACACAAACCTGCAGAACAAGCAGGTATTGTCTGAACAGGAATATCAGGAAGCAAGAGAAACATGGGGAAGTGCGTTCCGCGTGGGAATGGGTGCTGAAGCAATTCAGGAACTTTTAAAGGCAATTGACCTGGATAAAGAATATGAAGAATTGCAGGCGGGATTAAAAGGTGCTTCCGGACAAAAACGTGCAAGAATCGTAAAGCGTCTGGAGGTAGTGGAAGCGTTCCGCGGTTCCGGAAACAAACCGGAATGGATGATTATGAACGTGATTCCTGTCATTCCACCGGATTTGCGACCGATGGTACAGTTGGATGGGGGGCGTTTTGCCACCTCTGACCTGAATGATTTGTACAGGAGAATTATCAACAGAAATAACCGTTTGAGAAGATTGCTGGAGTTGGAAGCACCGGACATTATCGTGCGGAATGAAAAGAGAATGCTTCAGGAAGCAGTAGATGCTCTCATCGACAATGGTCGCCGTGGTCGTCCGGTAACGGGCCCGGGTAACAGAGCACTGAAATCCCTTTCTGATATGTTAAAGGGAAAATCAGGACGTTTCCGTCAGAACCTGCTCGGAAAACGTGTAGACTATTCCGGACGTTCCGTAATCGTGGTAGGACCGGAGCTGAAGATTTATCAGTGTGGTCTTCCGAAAGAGATGGCAATCGAGCTGTTTAAACCGTTCGTAATGAAAGAATTGGTAGCAAATGGAACTGCTCACAATATTAAAAATGCAAAGAAGATGGTAGAGAGACTTCAGCCGGAAGTATGGGATGTGCTGGAAGAGGTCATCAAAGAGCATCCGGTAATGTTAAACCGTGCCCCCACGCTTCACAGACTTGGAATTCAAGCTTTTGAGCCGATTCTGGTAGAAGGAAAAGCGATTAAGCTTCATCCGCTTGTTTGTACCGCATTCAACGCCGACTTCGACGGTGACCAGATGGCTGTCCATCTGCCACTTTCTGTGGAAGCGCAGGCAGAGTGCCGGTTCCTCCTTCTGTCACCGAACAACCTGTTGAAACCGTCCGATGGTGGTCCGGTAGCCGTTCCTTCTCAGGATATGGTACTTGGTATCTACTATTTGACACAGGAAAGACCGGGTGTAAAGGGAGAGGGCAAGGCATTCAAGAATCTGAATGAAGCCATTCTTGCATACGAGAATGGGGCAGTAACCCTGCATTCCCGCATTAAGGTGCGTGTAACGAAAACGATGGCCGACGGGGAGGTGAAGTCCGGAACAGTCGAATCCACATTAGGACGTTTCTTATTTAATGAAATCATTCCACAGGATTTGGGATTTGTGGACAGAAGCATTCCGGGAAATGAATTACTCTTAGAGGTCGACTTCCTGGTAGGCAAAAAACAGAATAAACAGATTCTTCAGAGAGTAATCAATACGCACGGAGCAACCGTGACGGCAGAGGTACTGGATAAAATCAAGGCGATGGGATACAAATATTCCACAAGAGCTGCCATGACCGTATCCATTTCGGAGATGACCGTGCCGCCGCAGAAGCCGCAGATGATTCAGGAAGCACAGGATACGGTAGACCGTATCACGAAGAACTTCAAACGTGGTCTGATTACTGAGGAAGAACGTTATAAAGAAGTTGTAGAGACATGGAAGAATACCGATGATGCGCTTACAAAGGCACTGCTTGAAGGACTGGATAAGTACAATAACATCTTCATGATGGCGGACTCCGGTGCCCGTGGTTCTGATAAACAGATTAAGCAGCTTGCAGGTATGCGTGGACTTATGGCAGATACGACCGGACGTACCATCGAGCTTCCGATTAAATCAAACTTCCGTGAAGGACTTGACGTATTGGAATACTTCATGTCTGCACATGGTGCCCGTAAGGGTCTTTCCGATACCGCACTCCGTACGGCGGACTCCGGTTACCTGACAAGACGTCTGGTAGACGTTTCTCAGGAGCTTAGTATCCGCAAAGTGGACTGCGTGGAAAAAGGCGCGGAGATTCCGGGTATGTATGTAAAAGCTTTCATGGATGGAAATGAAGAAATTGAAAGCTTACAGGAGCGTATTACCGGACGTTATGTATGCGAAAGCATTTGTGATAAAGATGGAAACGTGCTTGTGAAGGCAAATCATATGGTAACACCGAAACGTGCGGAGCGCATTATGAAATATGGTGTGGATAAGGATGGAAATCCGCTGAAAGCAGTGAAGATTCGTACCATTCTCACCTGTAAGTCACACATTGGTGTCTGCGCAAAATGTTACGGTGCAAACATGGCGACCGGAGAGTCGGTACAGGTTGGAGAAGCAGTTGGTATTATTGCAGCCCAGTCTATCGGAGAACCGGGTACACAGCTTACCATGAGAACCTTCCATACCGGTGGTGTTGCCGGCGGAGATATCACACAGGGTCTTCCCCGTGTCGAGGAACTTTTCGAAGCAAGAAAGCCAAAGGGACTTGCGATTATCACAGAGTTCGGCGGAGTTGCTACGATTAACGATACCAAGAAGAAACGTGAGATTATCGTTTCGAATGAAGAAACCGGAGAATCAAAGGCATACCTGATTCCGTATGGTTCCAGAATTAAGATTCAGGACGGTGCAACTCTGGAGGCCGGTGACGAACTGACCGAAGGTAGTGTCAACCCACATGATATTTTGAAAATTAAGGGGTTGCGTGCCGTACAGGATTACATGATTCAGGAAGTACAGCGCGTATACCGCCTTCAGGGTGTAGAAATCAATGATAAACACATTGAGGTAATCGTTCGCCAGATGTTAAAGAAGGTTCGGGTAGAGGAAAACGGAGATTCCGAATTCCTTCCGGGAACGATGGTAGATGCACTTGATTTTGAAGAGACTAATGAGAAGCTGGTTGCAGAGGGAAAAGAACCTGCAGTCGGAGAACCGGTTATGCTGGGTATCACAAAAGCTTCCCTTGCTACAAATTCTTTCCTTTCAGCAGCTTCCTTCCAGGAGACCACGAAGGTTCTTACGGAAGCAGCAATTAAGGGTAAGGTTGACCCGCTTATCGGTCTGAAAGAGAATGTAATCATTGGTAAATTGATTCCGGTAGGTACCGGTATGAGAGAGTACCGTGAGGTAAAGCTCAACACAGATAAGAAGCCGGAGGAGCCGCTTATTATTGATGAATCAGCATCAGAAGAGGCTGTTTTGGACGAAGTAAACGAGACAGAAACCGTAACGGAAGAATAAGAGAAAGAGAGAAATCCTCGGAACCGGAAAAAGGCTCCGGGGGTTTCGATTTTAAGGGTGTGGAAGAATGGTTGTAAATAATATGCTGAACATGCAGCTCATGATGTTTTTGCTGGTTGCTATCGGGTTTTTGATTCGGAAGATAGGGATTGTCAATACAGAAGGAAGAAAGAACATGATTGATTTGTGTATCTATCTGACACTTCCATTTAATGTCTTGCATTCTTTTTTGCGGGAATGGGACTGGAATCTCTTTGTTTCCTGTGGAATCATCCTGCTTCTGTCAGCAGGATATAATGCAATAAGTGTTCTGTTTTCTGCTGTATTATATAAGAAGGCGGATAAAAAACGTCAAAAACCTTTAAAATACGGAACGATTGTATCAAACAGCGGATTTCTTGGGAATCCGGTGGTAGAGGGGATTTATGGCACCGACGGACTTTTGTATGCGGCGCTTTTTATGCTGCCGGTTCGAATTGTGATGTGGAGCATCGGAGTTTCTGTCTTTATGAAAGACGGCAAAGACCATCTTCTGAAAAAAATACTGACCCATCCGTGCATTGTGGCGATTTACGGTGGAGTAATCATTATGATAAGCGGGATTCAGTTCCCGACGTTTGTGGAAAACACAATTACCGGAATCAGTAACTGCAATACGCCGCTTAGCATGATGCTGGTGGGAATGATGCTTGCGGAAGTACATCCGAAGGGATTGATTGACAAAACGATGGTGTTTTACACTTTCGTGAGACTTGCCTTGATTCCGGCTGTCGTCTTTGCAATTACGGCATTCCTTCCCATTGACTCCATGCTGAGAGGGATTACGGTGATTATGGCGGGCATGCCTGCACCGATTACGACAGCACTTCTCTCCGCAAAATATGGTGGAGATGAAGAGTATGCGACAGGGCTGATTTTCCTGTCAACCCTTCTGTCACTCATTACTTTGCCGGTTTGGTGCGCTTTTTTGTAAAAAAGCCTTGACTTTTGCCGGAAAACATAATAGAATATCTAGGCGTGCATGGAAACGCATATTGTTTTTGTGCGCAAAAAAACTTGAAAAAGTTTTAACAGCAACCAAAAAGAAATCATAGGAGGTGAAAAAGAATGCCAACATTTAACCAGTTAGTAAGAAAGGGACGTCAGACTTCCGTAAAGAAATCAACCGCTCCGGCTCTTCAAAAAGGCTACAACTCTTTGAGAAAGAGAGCGACTGATGTTTCTGCACCACAAAAAAGAGGTGTTTGTACAGCAGTTAAGACAGCTACCCCTAAGAAACCTAACTCAGCTCTTAGAAAGATTGCCAGAGTTCGTCTTTCAAACGGTATCGAAGTAACGAGCTATATCCCGGGTGAAGGTCACAACCTTCAGGAGCATAGCGTTGTTCTGATCCGTGGCGGCAGGGTAAAGGACTTACCTGGTACAAGATACCACATCGTTCGTGGTACACTTGATACAGCAGGTGTTGCTAAGAGAAGACAAGCACGTTCAAAATACGGTGCTAAGAGACCAAAAGACGCTAAAAAGTAAGATCGAATCACAAACAGAAATATGATTTCTGCGGGTTGCGGGTTATATCGATAGAATAGAGATGTCCCGCACGAACACTTTGTGAGTACCGATGAATTAATTCAGAAATGTAATTTCAAAATTATAATTAAGGAGGGAAGAACCGTGCCACGTAAAGGACATACTCAAAAGAGAGACGTATTAGCGGATCCGGTTTACAACAGTAAAGTGGTTACAAAGCTTATCAACAGCATCATGTTGGATGGTAAGAAAGGTGTAGCTCAGAAGATTGTATACGGAGCGTTTGAAAGAATGGCTGAGAAAGCCGACAAACCAGCTATGGAAGTGTTCGAAGAAGCAATGAACAATGTTATGCCGGTACTGGAAGTAAAAGCAAGACGTATTGGTGGTGCAACATACCAGGTACCAATCGAAGTCAGAGCAGACAGAAGACAGGCATTAGCACTTCGCTGGATTACATTGTATTCTCGTAAAAGAGGAGAGAAGACAATGGAAGAAAGATTGGCAAACGAGCTTCTTGATGCTGCAAACAATACCGGAGCAGCAGTAAAGAAGAAAGAAGAAATGCACAAGATGGCAGAGGCAAACAAAGCATTTGCACATTATCGTTTCTAATTTCGGCTTGCCGAAACGGATGCAAAATAATAGGAGGAAGAGATCTTGGCTGGAAGAGAATATCCATTAGAGAGAACTAGAAACATTGGTATTATGGCTCATATCGATGCAGGTAAGACGACGCTGACAGAGCGTATCTTATACTATACCGGTGTTAACCATAAGATCGGTAATACCCACGAAGGAAATGCTACCATGGACTGGATGGAGCAGGAACAGGAAAGAGGTATTACAATTACTTCGGCTGCTACGACATGTCACTGGACTCTGGAAGAGAATGCAAAGAAGAAACCGGGTGCTCTCGAACACCGTATCAATATTATTGATACTCCGGGACACGTTGACTTTACAGTAGAAGTAGAACGTTCACTCCGTGTGCTTGACGGCGCAGTAGGTGTATTCTGTGCAAAAGGTGGGGTAGAACCACAGTCAGAAAACGTATGGCGTCAGGCGGATACGTATAATGTACCGAGAATGGCTTTCATCAATAAGATGGACATTTTAGGTGCCAACTTCTACGGAG
Source organism: uncultured Eubacteriales bacterium (assembly GCA_900316755.1). Taxonomy (GTDB): domain Bacteria; phylum Bacillota; class Clostridia; order Lachnospirales; family Lachnospiraceae; genus Faecalimonas. The sequence continues at coordinate 11,730 of ONED01000009.1, read as the reverse complement.
CAGTTGAACAAATTAAAACAAGATTAGGAAAGAATGCAATCTGCCTTCAGTTACCAATCGGAAAAGAAGATGATTTCGCCGGGGTGATTGACCTGATGGAAATGCAGGCTTACATCTACAATGACGAAAAGGGTGATGACATTACCGTTACCTCTGTTCCGGAGGATATGAAGGAGGATGCAGAACTGTATCGTACAGAATTGGTAGAGAAAATCTGCGAATTGGATGACGATTTAATGCTGATGTATCTGGAAGGGGAAGAACCTTCCGTAGAAGAACTGAAAGCAGTACTGAGAAAAGCAACATGTGAATGTAAAGCAGTTCCGGTATGCTGTGGTTCCGCTTACAGAAATAAAGGGGTACAGAAGTTATTGGACGCAGTGTTGGAATATATGCCGGCACCGACAGACATCCCGTCTATTAAAGGTGTGGATGAAGATGGAAATGAAGTAGAAAGACATTCTTCAGACGAAGAGCCATTTGCTGCATTGGCATTTAAGATTATGGCTGACCCGTTTGTAGGAAAACTGGCTTACTTCCGTGTTTATTCAGGTACAATGAACTCCGGTTCTTATGTATTAAATGCTACAAAAGGGAAAAAGGAACGTGTTGGACGTATCCTTCAGATGCACGCAAACAAGAGAGAAGAGCTTTCAAAAGTATACTCAGGAGATATCGCTGCAGCAATCGGATTTAAGTTTACCACAACCGGTGATACCATTTGTGATGAACAGCATCCGGTTATCCTGGAGTCCATGGAATTCCCAGAACCGGTTATCGAGCTTGCAATTGAGCCGAAGACCAAGGCTTCTCAGGGTAAACTTGGAGAGTCTCTTGCAAAACTTGCAGAAGAAGACCCGACATTCCGTGCACACACGGATCCGGAAACAGGACAGACCATTATCGCAGGTATGGGTGAGCTCCATCTTGAAATTATCGTAGACAGATTGCTGCGTGAATTCAAGGTAGAAGCAAACGTAGGTGCTCCTCAGGTTGCTTACAAAGAATCCTTCACAAAAGCCGTTGACGTTGACAGCAAGTATGCGAAACAGTCAGGTGGACGTGGACAGTATGGACATTGTAAGGTTCGTTTTGAGCCAACAGATGTCAATGGTGAGCAGACCTTCTTCTTCGAATCCGAAGTAGTCGGCGGTGCGATTCCAAAGGAATACATCCCGGCAGTTGGAGAAGGTATTGAAGAAGCTATGAAGTCCGGTATTCTGGGCGGATTCCCGGTAGTGGGTATCAAAGCTACAGTGTACGACGGATCTTACCATGAAGTCGACTCAAGTGAAATGGCATTCCACATTGCAGGTTCCCTTGCATTCAAGGATGCAATGTCTAAAGCCGCACCGGTTCTTTTGGAACCAATCATGAAGGTCGAAGTAACCATGCCGGAAGAATACATGGGGGATGTAATCGGTGATATTAACTCCCGCCGTGGACGTATTGAAGGTATGGATGACTTAGGCGGCGGTAAGATTGTCAGAGGTTATGTTCCGTTGTCAGAAATGTTCGGATACTCAACTGACTTACGTTCCAGAACACAGGGACGTGGAAATTACTCCATGTTCTTCGAAAAATACGAACCTGTTCCGAAGAATGTTCAGGAAAAAGTATTATCTGCAAAGAAATAATGCAGAAAAAGCATAAAACACTTGAAAAAATGAATGATTTGAAATATAATCAAAAATAACCGAGTAAACAAAAATGAATCAATGCCCTGAAAAAGGGCTCTAAATTAAGGAGGATTATTCAAAATGGCTAAAGCTAAATTTGAAAGAACAAAACCACATGCTAACATTGGTACCATCGGACACGTTGACCATGGTAAAACAACTTTGACAGCTGCTATCACAAAGACACTTGCAGAAAGAGTTGCAGGTAACGCGGCAGTAGATTTCGAAAACATCGATAAAGCTCCGGAAGAAAGAGAACGTGGTATCACAATCTCTACAGCACACGTTGAGTACGAGACAGAGAAACGTCACTATGCACACGTTGACTGCCCGGGTCATGCTGACTACGTTAAGAACATGATCACCGGTGCTGCTCAGATGGACGGCGCTATCCTTGTTGTAGCTGCAACAGATGGTGTTATGGCTCAGACAAGAGAGCATATTCTGCTTTCTCGTCAGGTAGGTGTACCTTACATCGTTGTATTCATGAACAAATGTGATATGGTAGACGATGAAGAATTGTTAGAATTAGTTGAGATGGAAATCCGTGAACTGTTAGACGAATATGAGTTCCCGGGAGATGACACTCCGATTATCCGTGGTTCCGCTCTGAAAGCTCTTGAAGATCCGTCAGGAGAATGGGGAGACAAGATTATGGAACTTATGGATGCTGTAGACAGCTACATTCCGGATCCGGAACGTGATACGGATAAGCCATTCCTTATGCCTGTAGAGGACGTATTCTCTATCACAGGACGTGGTACTGTTGCTACCGGTAGAGTAGAACGTGGTACTCTTCATGTATCTGACGAAGTTGAAATCGTTGGTATCAAAGAAGAAAACCGTAAGGTAGTTGTAACCGGTATCGAGATGTTCCGTAAACTTCTTGACGAAGCTCAGGCTGGTGATAACATCGGTGCATTGCTTCGTGGTGTTCAGAGAAACGAAATTGAAAGAGGACAGTGTCTGTGTAAGCCGGGTTCTGTAACCTGCCATCACAAATTTACTGCTCAGGTTTACGTTCTGACAAAAGATGAAGGTGGACGTCATACTCCGTTCTTCAACAACTACAGACCACAGTTCTATTTCAGAACAACTGACGTTACAGGTATCTGCGGACTTCCGGAAGGAACAGAAATGTGCATGCCTGGTGACCACATTGAAATGACATGTGAACTGATTCATCCGGTAGCTATGGAAGTAGGTTTACGTTTCGCTATCCGTGAAGGTGGACGTACAGTAGGTTCAGGTGTTGTTAAGACAATCATCGAATAATTTGATAAGAATCTAAGCAAATACAAGGCTTCCGAGACTAACTCGGAAGCCTTTTTGTATGTTCAATATGCTATGTAAGAGGGATAGTGGCTCCAAAATGGCTCCACACATTCGTCCATTCTTACCATTTTTTGATTTTCTTAACTTCTTCGGCTCTAGCCGGATCTTTTTTCAACATAAGTTGCGCCTTTATAAATTGGTCAACTTCCTTTCTGCCTTCATCATTTAACTGATAATAATTTGTTAAATGTTCATCGACTTTAGGCATGTTATTTTTCCCAAACAGTTCCATTAGAGGATAGAGGGTATATTTCAGATAACGTTTTACGCGGTTCCCGTCAAGGATGCTATCCATACCGGATGGAAGTTCCGGAAGAACAATGTTGTTATCATTGTCCCATTTTTCAGATGTAAGAGTAGAGTCGGAGCATATTTCAGCCACATCTACATCTAATGCATTTGCAATACGAAGAGCAAAGTCAAAACGAATAGAAGTATCTTTTTGAATAATCGAATACAAAGTAGTCGGACTAATGGTTGTTTCCTTTGCTAACCAACGCACACTTTTATTTTGTTTATCAAGAATTGCTTTTAATTTTTTACCGTCACCCATAGTTACAACTCCTTTCATATGAGGAGTATAACATAATGTACGAAAAAAGTACAGAAAAAGTTTTGCGGAGTACGAAAAACAATTGACAGTACGAAAATCGTACATTATAATACAGATAAAGAATATACGAATATCGTACATGTTAAAAGGAGGCGAAACACATGAAACGTACAAAATATTTGCTGGGTAGAGATGATGTGATGGAGATTTTAGAATGCTCGCCAAATCATGCCTATCAAGTCATTCGTAGATTGAATGAAGAATTACAAAGTATGGGCTATGAGGTTGAATCGGGCAAAGTACCAAGAGCATTTTTTGAAACAAAGTATTACGGTTTTGCTGATATGAGCAAGGACTAGGAAGGAGTAGAAAATGGCAAGCAAAGATAAAATCACAGGAATGTGGATGGCACAGTGGTATGAGGTTGATGCATACGGAAAGAAAAAGAGATGCAAAAAACGTGGATTTAAGACTGCGCGCGAGGCGAAGAAGTGCGAATACGAAAAGTCGCTTAAAGTTGAGGGTAGCATGAATATGCTTCTAAAAGATTTTGTGGATGTATATTTTGAAGATAAGAAAAATGAATTAAAAGAAAGAACGTGCGAAAACAAGCGAGATATGATGAATCGACATATTATTCCTTATTTTGGGGATTCAAAGATAAATGATATTACTCCGGCGCAGATAACAAAATGGCAAAATGAAATGTGTACAAAAGGATATTCGGACAGTTATCTGAGAATGTTGCAGAATCAATTGACCTGCTTGTTCACACATGCAACACGCATTTATGATTTGCAGAACAATCCATGTAAGAAAGTCAAGCGAATGGGCAAGTCGGATTCTAGAAGTATGACATTTTGGACGATTGAGGACTACGAACAGTTTATCGAAACTTTTGATAAGGAGGACAAGTATTATCTTTTGTTTGAAATTCTGTTTTGGACTGGGATGCGAGAAGGCGAACTGCTTGCTCTGACAAAAGGAGATGTTGATTTTGTAAATAACAAAATCAGAATAAATAAAACGTATTATCGCGCTAACGGAGAAGATGTGATTACAACTCCGAAAACGGAACAGTCGATTCGTACCATTGATATTCCGAATTTCTTGAAAAATGAAATTAAGGAATATTGTGATTGTAAGTATGCATTTCCAGATGATGAGAGATTATTTCCGATAGGTGCGGAAGCTGTACAACACAAGATGAAGCGAATGATAGAAAAAGCAGGTGTGCCAAAGATTCGTGTTCACGATATCCGGCACTCGCATGTTTCTTACCTTATCAATCAGGGCGTAGAGCCTCTGATTATAAAAGAACGACTAGGACACAAGGATATAAAAATAACCATGAATACGTATGGACATCTATATCCAAATCAGCAGAAGCAAGTGGCAGAGATGTTAGATATGTGGCGAAGCAATAAGGCAATATAGTAAATATATTATACACCCTCGGAGAGCCCCCGCATGTATTGGCTTGCCAATACTGCTAGGGGGTTATCATCTGTGGCGGAGCAAAGATGATAACAGCACGTTGCTATGAAAATATGATAGCAAAATGATAGCATTAGGAAAGGAGGATTCAGATGGCGGGCATGTCATTTTCAGCACACATAAGTAATAAGAAAAGTGGCATTACTTCCAAGACAAAATTGGAAGGCGTGGCGAAACACAATTTAAGAAAATATAAGTCTAGCGATTATAGTGCAAATAATATTGTGATTCTACAAGGAACGAAAAATCTTGTGCGTGATGTAAAGTCAATCTACCATCAGGAATTCGATGCTGCTTTAAAAGATTATAATGAACGTCAGAAAAGGGAAGACAGGAAGATTCCAGATTATTTTGAACACGTAGCAAATAAAGAGCAGGATATGGCGGTAGAGATTATTATTCAGCTTGGAGATAGGGAGTATTGGAAAGAGAATGAATTCAACAAAATCTATATGAAGCGCATTTACGGATGTTTGTTGGATGAATTGAAAAGATTGTTTCCTAATTTCATTGTTGCAAATGCAGTAGTCCATTTGGATGAAGATAGTCCTCATATGCACGTTGTAGGAGTACCGGTAGCATACGGTTATACAAGAGGGCTTTCTAAACAGGTTTCTAAACGCTGGGTATTTACTCCAGAGACATTGTCGGAACTATTGCAGGGTGAATTGCGGGTGTATGCAAATCGCATGGTTGATATTTGGTTTCAGGACACAATAAAAGAGAAAGCGAAAGGACGCAATCATGATTTGTCTGTAGCGGAGTATAAGGTGGCGAAGGAGACTGAGAAGTATGAGCGGTTAAAAGATGAATATGTGAATACCGAAAGAGAAGTGGTGGCGTTAAAAGAAGAGGCGGCGAGTGCGAAAAAGGCAGTGGAAGTATTGAATGAACAAGCGAGAGAAGCAGAAGATAGAGCAGAACAGGCACAACAAGTATATGAACTGATAAAATATGATAGTGAAGCTTCGCTCAGGACGCGATGTATTGATGCCATAGTTGAGAATCAGCAATTGAAGGAAGAGAATGCGAAGCTAAGGGAAAGTTTGAGGAAGGCATATGATTTTATGGAGAAGATTGTGATAGATGGAAGGAATATGTTGGAGAGGTTTATGGAATCCCTGACAAAGGCAACTGAGAGAGTTATAGATGAATGGAGGATAATAAGAAGATAACTTAAATAAAAGAAGGCATATCGCGGAATCCGTGAATACAATAATAAAAGTATTGATTGGTTCCTGAAAAACTGATGGACTTTAGATGCCTAATGTAGTATAATTAGAACGGAACCAAAGCATAAAGGAGGATTACTGATGCCACGCATTATTGATTTGTTCGCTGGTTTAGGCGGAATTAGACTCGGTTTTCAGCAAGCAATGAATGAACTGGGATTGGAAACGGAGTGTGTTTTTTCATCAGAGATAAAGCCGTATGCTATTCAAGCATATAATGGCTTTTATGGAGAAGAAGAGATTTATGGGGATATTACACTTGTTGATACAAATCAAGACATTCCGGACTTTGATTTTTTGTTGGCAGGTTTTCCATGCCAACCATTTAGCTCAGCAGGAAATAGAAATGGTTTTGCAGATACGAGAGGGACTCTTTTTTTTGAGATAGAAAGAATACTTCAAGATAAGATAAATGCACATAGACCGGCTAAAGGTTTTCTACTTGAAAATGTCGAAGGACTTATAAATCATGATAACGGGAACACGTTAAATACCATGATTACTCACTTGGAACAGTTGGGGTATCATGTTAGTTACAAATTATTAGATTCGAGAGATTTTGGTTTGCCACAAAGTAGAAAAAGAGTTTACATAGTTGGCTCATTGGATGAAGAAATCGGTCTTGAGGGATTTGAACAAAGGGAAGCAGTTTTAGGGGATATATTACAACAAGGATTACCAACAGTAAATACAGAATTTACAAGAAAATTATTTGCCAATTACACTACTCAAGAAGTGATAGGAAAATCAATAAAAGATAAGCGAGGTGGGGCAAATAATATCCATTCATGGGACATTGATTTAAAAGGGCAAACATCTCAAAAGGAACGCGATTTAATGAATGCTCTTCTGCGAGAAAGAAGAAAAAAACATTGGGCAGAAGTGATAGGAATTAAATGGATGGATGGGATGCCATTAACAGAGGCACAGATTAGAACTTTTTTTGACGATTCCGAGTTGCATAATATGTTAGAACATTTAACAGAAATGGGATATTTGGTATATGAATATCCAAAGGAACAAGTTAAAGGAGAAGATGGAATTGTGAAAAGAATTCCTGATGTAACAAAAGAGAAGGGCTATAATATTGTTGCTGGGAAATTATCATTTGAATTTTCTAAGATTCTGAATCCACAAGAAATTGCCCCAACATTGGTAGCGATGGATGTTGCTAAACTAGGAGTTGTTGATGGGAACGGAATTCGAAGACTCACAATTAGAGAGTGCCAAAGATTATGTGGATATCCAGATGATTATAGCCTAGATATGCTGAGTGAAACTGATGCGTTTGATTTGTTAGGAAATACTGTTTGCGTACCTGTAATTAAAGATATTTCTTTGAGGATGGGTAGAAGTTATTTGAGTAATGTATAGGAGGAAGAGTAAATGAGATTATCAGCGCAAGAAATCTATAATAAATTGGTAAATGATGAACATATTCTTGAATTAGAAGGACAGATAAGGTTTTATTTGGGTGATGTAAATATCATTGTAAAACAAAAAGATGTCGTAGGAAATATCATGCAAGAGTGGCTACAAGGTTGGCTAGATGCGAGAGGTATTGAATATGCACCGAGTGAAAATACACAGATGCCACCAGATTTCTTTTTGAAGCCAAATGATAAGACAAAAGATTTGTTAGAGGTAAAAGCATTTAATAGAAATGGCTCTCCGGGATTTGATATTGCAGATTTTAGAATGTATGCTTCAGAAATATTGGAGAAGCCATATATGCTAGATGTAGACTATTTGATATTTGGATATGACATGAGTGATGATGGTATTGTAACTATAAAAGATGTTTGGTTGAAAAAAGTATGGCAAATTACAAGAAGAATGGAAAATTATCCTATTAACCTTCAAGTAAAAGAGGGAGTAATACATAAAATAAGACCAGGCGTGTGGTATAGTGAAAGAGTTACAGATTATGCTATTTTCGAATGCCTCGAAGATTTTATTTCGGCTATTGAGGAAACGACATTTAAAGAACCTAAGTTGCGTAGTTCGGTGGCTTCAACATGGTTGGCAGTATTTCAAAGAAATTATAGGGCTTGGTGTGGGGAAGAATTGAATGTTCCAAGATGGAATGATATAAAAGATAAGTATGATCTTGTAACAGATAAGAAAAGAGAAAAGGCGAGAACGAAGTTGGAAATGGCTCTCATCCAAAAACAAAAAATCGAAGCGAGAGTTCTGAGGTATCAACAAGATATGATTGAAGCAAGAACGGATAAACAGAAGGAAAGAGCAGAAGAAGGATTGGAAAAGGCGATGAACGCTTTAGAAACATCGTTGCAGAAAGTTGCTGATGCGCAAATTCAATATGATATATGGGCCAATTAATAAAAGACTATTTGTCAAACCTAACCACATTCTAACCATTAGACAGGATGTGGTTATGATATATAGGAAAACACAAAATGAACCATGTCTAAATAGGGGTAGTGTATGATTAATAAAATACGAATGAAGAATGTTGCAAGTTATAAAGCAGAAACAGTTCTCGAAACAGATAAAAAAGCAAATCTGATTTATGGACTAAACGGTACAGGAAAAAGTACGGTTTCTGGTTTTTTGTACGATATCAAAAACTCGTTATATAGTGATTGTGCGGTAGAAGGATTACGGGATACGGATAAATTACTTGTGTACAATCAACAGTTTATAAAGGATAACTTTTACGAAACTGAAGAAATACAAGGGATTTTTACGTTATCCAAAGAAAACAAGGCAGCGAAAACAATTATTGAAAATGCAGCAAAAACTGTGAGAACTTTATTGGAAGAACAAAGAAAGCAGTTGGAACAAGAGGAAATATCGCACACCAATTATAGAAAAGAAATGGAAGACTATCAAAAAGAAATATGGAAAATCAAGACAGAATACACAGGGGGAGATAGAGTTTTAGAATATTGTCTTGATAGATTGAAAGGAAATAAGCAAGTTCTTTTTGATTATATTATTTCAGTAGATTTACCGGAACAGAAACCAGTATACACAGTTGATGATTTAAAAAGAGAGGCTATGACATTGCAAGGCGATGCAAAAAAAGAGGAAATGCTATCGTCGATTTCATTCATGCTTAGCGAATTGGAAAAATCCCCATTATTATCTAAAGCAATTGTTGGTAAAGAGGACAGTACAGTGTCTGAAATAATAGATAAACTGAAAAATTCAGATTGGGTAAATAATGGTTTGCAGTATGTTCGTATGGATGAAGAACCGGCAACTTGTCCGTTTTGTCAACAGCCAACAATAACAAAAGCATTACTAAAGCAATTAGAGGAATATTTTGATGAAAGTTATATGCGCGATAAAGAGCAATTGAGGGATTTGAAAAAGCAGTATGATGCTAGAGCACATATTGTAATATCGCTCTTGCATACGCTAAAAGACGATAAGTACGTCAAGCAATATGTGAACGAGTTGGAAGCATATATTACGGAGTTTTCCGATACGACATCAAAAAATATTAAGAGTATAGATGAAAAAATCAAGAATCCGAGTACGATTGTCGTGTTAGAGACAACAGGTGATATTGAAAAAAAGGTTAATGATATCATTGTCTTGTCTAATAAGGCTATACAGGAATACAATCAAAAGATTGATAATAAGAAGAGTGGATTAAATGAAATAAAAAACAAGTTTTGGAATCTAATGAGATATGAGTATGATTCAGTTATTAATTTATATCAAGCTACTACCAAAAAGCATAATAAATTATCAGAGGAATTCAGAAGAAACCTCAAGAAAATTGGGGAAGATATAAATGCACAACGAGAATTGATTAAGGAGAATCAAAAGAAAACGGTTAATATTGATGAAGCAGTTGACAATATTAAGCAGGGTTTGATAGATATTGGAATTACAGATTTTACTATTGAAAAGTATTCAGAGGAAGAATCGCTTTATCGTCTAAAAAGAGAAAACAGTAATGTTAGTGTGTTTAAAACCCTAAGCGAAGGGGAGAAAATGGTTATTAGTTTTTTGTACTTCGTAGAATTATGTAAGGGCGAGACACGCGCTGACGCCGCATCGACAGGCAAGATTATTGTGATTGATGATCCTATATCTAGTTTATCGCATATATACGTTTTTAATATAGGGAGACTTATCCATAATGAATTTCTTCGTTCTGAAAGATATGAACAGATTTTTGTTTTGACGCATAGCTTGTATTTCTTTTATGAATTGACATGTATAAAGCATGATGAACGAAAAGAAAAACAAAAGTTATTTAGACTTTGCAAAAACAGTGAGGGAAGCATCTTCGTCCCAATGAAGTATGAAGAAATCCAAAATGATTATCAAGCATATTGGCACATTGTCAAAGATAGAAGTCAACCCCCAGCGTTGATTGCAAACTGTATGCGGAATATAATGGAATATTTCTTTAATTTTGTTGAAAAACAAGATTTTGCTCAAGTGTTCCAAAGACCAGAATTACAGGAAGTTCGTTTTGCTGCATTTAATCGGTATATGAATAGAGAATCTCATTCGAAGGGGCAGAACATATTCGACATTAAGGAATTTGACTATGATAGTTTTAGAGACGCTTTTAAAAAGGTGTTTGAAAAAGAGGGTTATATCGCTCATTATGAAAAAATGATAAAATGATGAGAAGCATGAGTCAGCACCAAATAATCCTAAGGTTGCAGAAAATAATCATGTAGGAACTACTGTGTAGACGAACTTTGTCCTATCTGTTCACGTTGCAAAACGCCATTAGTTGAAAATTTTATGGGAATGGCGGAATGTCTAAATGTTTGCGATGCGACGAGGGATATGTCAAACGATTACCGGAGTTTAACAATGTAAAAATGTATATTAGTGATAATGTTCGGCGCGAGTATTTTACGGAAGAATAGAATTTGACGTGAATTATTAGATGAAGGGAGACCTACAATAATGTTTCAACCAATCGATCAAATGAAAACAGGTATCAAATTAAAAGTGATGTTGAAAGTAGCAGGGTATGATGTAAAGTACATTCAGGAATATCTACATCTATCATGTCCACAGTCCATATATCGTTGGTTTAAAGGTAGAGCACTTCCTTCAGTGGAACACTTATGTGCAATGAGTAAGTTGCTAAATGTGCATATGGAGGACTTGTTAGTGTTGGAAGGAGAATCGCTTACCCACAGCATGATAAAATTGGTGAACAATCCAACAACAAAGCGATTACTCGCTTATGCAAACTGTATTCAGAATGCGGCATAGTTCCATTGGACTATTTGTCCAATGACAAAATGAATATTATAGATTATCCTCTTATTGAGCCTAAGGGAATTTGATTAAGGCACAGATAGGAGGATTTTTTATGCAGAAAAATGTAAGCGCTCAATAACAGAGTGCCTATAAAAAATTATGAGGATGATATATAATACCACCCTCAAACAATCGTTACTTACATTCTGCTTGTACAGCCTTT
>ONED01000015.1 GCA_900316755.1 uncultured Eubacteriales bacterium | reverse complement strand
ATCGGAATATCCAACACCGGTATCATTCAGTTTGCTCTCACTGGTTCCAACAAAACCATTCAGACCAATCTTATTCTCCAGATTTGTGGATACCACTGTGTAAGTCAACGTAATCTTTCCTGTTGCCGGCTTCTTATTACACAGTACAAATCGATTTGAACCTGTACTCTGTACATCGACTGTATAAACCCCTTCTATCTCAGGATCTTCTACCACTCCAACTGACTCATGCAATTCATCTACGGAATTTTTCTTCACATATATCGTACAGGTCTTCGTTTCCGTCGTTCCATTTCCGGCTATTGTCAGCGTGATTACCGCTTTTCCGTATCCAACTGCTGTTACTTTACCGGCTGCATCTACAGTTGCTACTGCTTCATTGCTGGTGGCATAAGACACGGTGCACCCACTGACCGTACCAATACCCATCGGTACTACATCACCTTTAGACAACGTTTTCTCCGTCTCTGCAAATGCCACATAATTGGTATCTAAGTATTCGATATCTGATACATAAACGATATTCTTTCCGTCTTTCAATCCGGCTCCTGCCTTACCATGGATGACTGCCCACGGGCACTTGCCTGCATCTAAAAGCTCTCGTAAATCAAATATGTAATCTACCCATTTTCCGGTCTGAATCTCTGTATAGGAGTCAACATGATTCGTCCATCCATAAGTAACCGGGCCTGCCCATGCCATGCCGTCCGGCATATACATCCTAACCTTTAAAAATCCACAAGAACCTGATTTGTGTTTCTGAAGCAACGAATTCCAGAAATTGGTATCTTCTATCGCTTGTATTACTAATCTCGGATCAGAACCGGATGTGAATTCTGTGATAGATTTCGTATTCTCCAATTCTTTTTTGATCGCTTCATCTGCTATTGCCGCTTCGGATATATTGTCCTTTGTTAATACTTTTACACCTTCTGTCGTGTAACTACTATTGACAATACTCTCATTAAATCCAAGTGTGGCAAGATTCTGTACATATACGTTACAGCTCTTTGTCTGTGTACTTCCGCCACCGCTTAATGTCATTGTAATAACAGCCTTTCCAAGACCAACTGCCGTTACCTTTCCATCCGAATCTACGGTAGCCACAGCATTGTTGCTACTACTATAAGATATCTGATAACCGCTGATATTACCAACACCCATATGAATCACAGTGCCCTTAGATATACTCTTATCAGTTTCGGAAAATGCCTCAATACTTGCATCAATAAATTCAATAGTAGAAATATAAACCACATTCTTTCCATTCAGGATTTCTGCTCCAAGTTCACTATAGAACACTGCCCATGGTTTTTTACCAGATTCTACAACAGGTTTCATGTCAAAGATATAATCTACCCACTCACCACTCTTGATTTCTGTATTGGATGCTATTTTATTTCCCCATGCAAATGTCAGTTTATCTTTCCAAGCCATACCATCCGGCATGTAGAGTCTGATTTTCATAAATCGTCCCATGCCCTGTTCATAGATTTTTAAATAATCCGCCCAGAAATTTCCATTTTCTATTTTTTGTACTACAAACATCGGTTTACTCGGATTCTGCGGTGCTGTCACCATATATTCCGTAATTGAACTTACATTTTCCAGTTCATCCCGAATTGCCTCATCTGCTATTGCCGCTTCGGATATATTCTTCTTTGTGAGAATCTTGACTCCCTTTCCGGTGTAATCGCCGGATGTAATGGTTTCGTTTGCGCCTACCGTTGGTATTGTCTGTACATAGACCGTGCATTCCTTTGTCTGTGTCTTACCATCAGCCGTGAGCGTCATCCTTATGACTGCTTTTCCATAATCAACTGCAGTTACCTTGCCATCTGCATCCACGGTTGCTACAGCAGGATTGCTACTTGTATATGACACTTTCCAACCTTTGGCACTGCCAACGCTCATGTTCATCGTACTACCTTTGCTCATATGCTGATCCGCATCCGGGAACGCTTCTGCAGTTGCATCCAGCCACTCGATATCTGACACATAAATAATACTCTTTCCATCCTTAACAGCAGCTCCATTTTCACCATAGAACACTGCCCATGGTTTCTTACCTGACTCTACAACAGATTTGAGGTCAAAAATATAATCCACCCACTGATTGGTTTTAATTGAAGTATTGGAATATACCCGATTGCTCCACGCAAACACCACTCTTCCTTTCCATTCCATACCTTCCGGCATATACATCCGCACTTTTAGGAATCGTTCTGCCCCTGTTTCTTTAAACTTCTTCACGTAGGAATCCCAGTAACTACCATTTTCAAGTAGCTGCAATACTAACTGTGACTGTGTAACAGTTGCAGTAGAACCCTTCGTATATTCCAGAATAGAACCTTTCTTCTTTACCTCTTCGCGAATTGCTTCATCCTGTATCTGTGCATCATCCGCTTTCTTAATAACCTTGATGCCCTCCAGCGTATATGCACCATTCACCAATTCTTCACAAAGTCGGTAATTATATTCCTTCTCCATACGGATTTCAGAGATGTAAGCCACTGCGCCATTCGCAGGATTGCCGTCTTTGTCTTTCACCTGACCGGAGAACAACTTGATACTTGCATCTCCTCCTATGTCGTTCGCATACTGGAAAAAGACATCTGCTGAAATATAGTAATCCTTCCATTCACCCTTGGTGATTGACCCAACACCCTGGCACTTTCCTTCCACCGGAATCCCATATTGCAGATTCGACCATGTGAGTTCATCCTCTGGAAAGAACATTCTAAATACCACATACTTATATCCTTTGTTCCTGTAACTGTCTACCGGATATATCGTCTTAATGTGCAGCTGCGGAAATGAACTATTTTCCTTGATTAACTTTGCCACACCTTTTTCCCCTTTATAAGACGCATAGTACTCTATATTACAGAGTTCTGAAGTACCTACGACCACAGGGCTGTGATAATCTGCAATCATGTTTTCTGGATATTTCTTCGTTACACTATACTTCTTTACTGCTGTATACTCTTTATCATCATAGATTGCAGAGTACTTCACATGAAATTCACCACAAATATCTGCCTTGAAGCTGTTCTCTGTTTGACTAATTTCGTACCCATGCATTTTAGTATCGGTAATATATTCGATTTCCGTTTTTACGGGAACGTCCGATTCCTCACTATCTATCATAAATACTGCTTTGTCAAATTTAACAGTCGTTCCCACTGAAACCTGCTCTGCCTTATTATCACAATAGATACCTGTCGTATTCACGGTTACATTTTTTTCATATTCGCTTCCTTCTACGTTTACCGTATACTTAATGTTATACCCATCGAAGGAAGTAACTTTAAACCCATTCTGTCTGACCTTTACCTCTTCCCCTGATTTCGTTGTAACAGTGGAATTAAGGCGGTAAATATTACCATTTGTATCCAACACATGATTTTCCAGATACATTTTCCTTCCGGCCTCTAGTGTAATCGTACTATCCGTAAAATTCTCAATTGTGGCCCCCTGTGTAACAATATTAATCGGCTTTTTCTTTCTCGCAAAATTCAATGCAACAACAATCACTGCAACTATCATCAAGACAGTCAATGCAACATAAATGATTTTTTTCTTTGTTTTCATTCAGACAGCCTCCCTCTACTGTATTTTTTCATATCGGAAATTGTCAAAATACACTACTAAATCACCCCATGATTCCGGATATTCTGGCCATGAAAGTCGTAAGTTACCGGGATCTCCAATATGATCACTATCGAAAATGCTAAAGTCAAACGAACCTGTCACCCATTGTTCTTTCGGTAATTTTACCGAGCTGACCGGTTTAAATTCTCTACTGTTTCCTGCCACATAGAACAACGGAACCACAAAAAAGTCACGGTTAGCACTATACATATCAAACGCCAATCTGTACTGACTCCTCTCCTCTTCCGGAATATTCATAAATCCGCTCTCCCGCACAATTTTTTCCGATATAATCAAATGATTCCATGTCCCCATGTAGTTATCTCCGGGATGTAACGTCAATTTTAAAACCATGCTTCCCTCTCTCGCTTCAATCCCTTCCTGACTCGCCTCTACAATTTCAGCATCCGGAGTAGTTTCCTGATTCTCAATGTAAAAATCGTACCCTTGTGCATGGAAAGACTTATCAAAACCTATAATTTCATATATACCGTTTTCCTCATTCCGGTCAAACTCCAAAATGTTTTCGCATTCTTCATACTCCGCATTAAGGTTAAGTGTGACTTTGTCCAGATAAAACACCGGTGCATCTTCTAATTTTTTCACTCCGGCATTTTCAAAAGTGAAACAAATTCCTTTGATACTCTGTACGTCATTCACGATATTAAGCATGTCTGTATCGGGGAAATACACCACATCATTCCAACCTGGCTTTAAGTAACATTTCATACTACCAGCAGTCACATAATTGCTACTGCTGTATATCTCCGTCACAAGACTGATGGTTACCTCTTTAGGTTCATCTTGAGCATTGTACAACCACATAAATACGCATTCCCAATTCCGAATATCTGTATAATCAAATTCAACCAAATCGCTTTGTAGCGGATAATAAAAAGACGGCAGTGAATTGGAAGAATATCCGCCCATAGGCTGTATTTTTGCTGAATACTTTCCACTTTTTACATATTTTTCATCGGAATTCTGTGAAAGTTTTCCAAATGTCTTACTCACAATAGCCAATTGAAAGTCCGGAACATATTCCTCAAAATCCATCAATACAATCTGCTTATCCATTTGTTTTCCGTCCACCATCACCGTCTGTGCTTTTTCTGTCGTCATATCCTGTTGCTTAGCCTCTTCTTTCTTGCTACACCCCGAAAAGATGACGATACTAAGCACGAGACACACGGTAGACAGTCCTATACAAATCCGTTTTTTCATGTTAACCCTCCTTGCTATTTCGTATATATCGACATGTCCCCAAGATACAATGTTCGAGCCTGTTCACCCAGTTCACCGAACTTTAACTGAATATATTCCAATTCTCCTACTTTATCCCAGTTAATTTCTGAAAGTGGGAACTGCACATCATTCACTCCATAGCTCAATTCTATATCTGCTGCCAAATCAACTAAGACAACACTATTCTTGAATTTGGCGGAGACGATTAAGCTCAATTTCTGACCCTCATCCAATCCTCCAACACTGTCTCGCACTCCTGCTTCAGCATCCAAAATGAATTTCAAACTTGCCTTGTCCGTTTCGTCATCCAGTTTTGAAATAAAGTCACCACTGATTCGAACCACTTGCTCTTCTTCCTGTCCAGCAGCCGGAAGCGACAATTTACCATATATTCCCTCTTCCTGCAGAGCCGGTGTCGTTGAAACAATTTCATATTGAATTGCTGAGTCTGCTTTAATATCTGCCGCTTTTATCAAGTCAGGTGATTGCGTCATGTACTGCCCACCTAGCGGAATTGAATATTCATATGTCTTATCTCCGACTTTTACAGCCAAATTCAGCATTTCATTTCCTTCAGTCATGTCAACAATAATTGTGTAAACAGAGCCTTCCGAAAGGTGTACACGTTCTGTAACTTCTTTTCCGTCATTGAGTAACTCTGCACCATCTTTTACATAAAACCGGTATGTCTTTTTCCCTGTTTTATCTTCCTGATAATCTGTGAAATACACTTCTGCCTCAGAATAATTCCATTCGCACATATGTAAAAGAAATTCTCTGTTCTGTGCATAAGTCGCATCGTTTGCAGTTACCTTCGCTCCAAAATACATTGCTTCTGAAAAATAAGTCATCAATGAGTCACTGTCAAACTGATAATCCTTTTCAATTGAAGCCCCTTTTTCCACATAACGTTGCTTCATCTGACAAAGTAACTCGTACTCTTCAAATCCATCACGAATCGCTTCTAAACGAAGGCTTGCTACCGGACCGTCAATTCCATATCTCGCACCCGGATAAAACAGGAAGCCATCTCCATTGGTCTGCGGAAAACGATTTGGCGTTGAATAATAATCTTCCAACGGAACACTTCCACCTCGTGATGTATCTAGCTTTTTTGAATAAAAATCTGTTGACCAAAATAAATTTCCTACCACATCATAATCCGCCTGCATCCATCCCATGACACGAATTGCTACTAAAGACTGAATGTCAATCGAATAATTTGGATATGGTGCTCTTGGCTGACAACATCCATACCACCATTTATCTTTCTGATTCTCGTATCTCTCACGCTGTGCTTCTGAATCGTAACCAACAAATAACGGGCAGAGCGTTGTTGCACCGAGTTCATAGTACCTGGTAGCAGTCGTGGTGAGAACGTTGTAGCATTCTCGCATACTTGCTATAACCTCCTCTTTAATAGGAGAAGTGATAGTCTTATCCGCTTCCAGCTCAGCTGCTGTATTCTGGCAAACACTTGTCCAGTTCATAGAAGTCGTCTTTACTACATCATCCTTTACACCAAATCCATCCGGTTCATCAATCGCTGTAATATATGTGCCTGATTTCGCAAGCATATTGTATCCCGTCTCGAAGCTCTTCTCTGCAAATGACATCAAATATTTCTTCGCAATATTTACATCAATAGTTCCACCGGTCCAGACATTTGGAATAATAACAAACGAACATTTTGGATTTTGCATATGCTGATAAGCAATCTCCGTGTATTCTGCAATGTCTTCATCTGTATGGGTGTTATCCAACATAATGTTATACGTGCACAAGCGATAGTCATACAACATCTCATTATATTTCGTAAGCATCTCTTGCGAACCATCCTGCTCTCCCAACCAATTGCCATAATAGACAAGATAAGTACTCTTCACATGATTTTCGGCTGGAACTTCTATGTTCATTACGTTTAAACGAACAGGAATTTTCTGTTCTTCATCCTGTATTTTTATTGTGAAGGTTCCTGTATACACACCGGCAGTCTGTTCGTTTGGAATATTGAAACGTACATATATTCCTTGATTCTCATCTTTCTTAACTTTGTTTTCTTCATTGTTCTTAATATTTTCCAGAGGAACAATTGCATCCGGATACATGCCTATCACACCACTATTATAATTGACTTTCACATCCATGTATTTTTCGTGGAACACATCTATCTGTTCTGCCGAAAGCTTCTCGCCATTGTCTGTTGTAAGGTCTGAAACAATAAAGTCATATGTAACATCTTTTTTAGCAGAAATCATAATCTGGTGTGCTTCATATTCTCCTTTTGCAACATTAAGCTCAATCTTTGCCTCGTCTTTAATCGGCTCACATTCTTTTGCACTTTGATTTTGCAGAACTTTGTATGTAGAAACGCACCCCCACACCTCTGCAACATCGGCTGATATGACATCTTTGTTTTGTGGCTCTGTCACAGATTCTTTGCCCTGACATCCACTCATAAAAAGCATACATCCACTCATTACCAGAGCTATTATCCTCTTAGATGTTTTTTTCATAAAGTATCCTCCTAAACTACACTACATAATACCGGCTTTGCCCAGAGCTTCATTAAATTTCTCTGTTGTCCAGTATTCCTTTGTTTCATCAAAATACTGCTGCGCGGTTTTGGACTTGCCACTTCCTGAAAACTCAACATAGTAGGATTCAGAAATCAATGGTTTTAAGCCTCCGTAACGGTATAACGGGAAGGAGTTGCTTGAAGGCAGGGTATACACAGAGAAATTACCATTATTGAAATAATTTTGCACATCTTGTGTAAATGCACTGAAAGAATCAAACAATTCCGGGTTCTTCTCCTTGAAATTGTATTCAAATGGAAGAGAAGAGCCGCCTGTTCCTTCAGCATAACATTCCAATCCTTTATCTGTTGCCATGAACAGCAAGAAGTCAACCGCCAAATCTTTTGCTACAGCGTTATCCGGAATCATTGCCATGTGTCCGGGACCAATAGAGTAGTTTACACTTCGTGCCTCTTTCACTCGATCGATAACTTCCTCAGCAGAATATCCAACTGTAGACGTGAAAGCTGGTTGCTCTGCAACATCACCATCAATAAAATCAACAATGGCAGAAAGTTCTGCATCTGTAATCCCCAGTTTCTTTCCAAGTGCACTCACAATCGGCATACGCATCGTGCCAAATTCATCATTGCTTCCAATCTGCGCTATGGTGTTCTTCATTTCATTGGCAAACCAGTCACCATTTACATGAAATACAGCTTCTCCTTGTAAGAAAGAAGTCTGCGCCTGCATAAACTGGAAACTGAATGAATCCTTAGCAAGATATCCCGTATCATAGTTCAATACTGTTTCCAATACTTTTAAAGATTCCAGTCTTCCTTCTTTTTTGAAGATATCGTTAGAATATCTTCCATTGGAAATACCATTATAGAAGTTCAGATAATCTTCAATTCCGTCATACTGAGCCCACCAAACCGGGAAAGTATACTGCCAGTATTGTGCATCGGAACTCTGTAAGATAGAGGCTCCCTTATTATATTTACCATTATTTTTTCCTTCGTTTGCCTTGATTACAGCACAAGCATTGATAAACTCATCTGTCGTATTCGGCATAGCGAGACCAAACGAATCAAGAATTGTCTTATTATACAGGATAGAAACGTTGCCACCTGCCCATGAGGTAGACCAGTAAGTTTCTGATGTAAGGTCTGAAGAATCCACATAACGGTTGGACTCTAAAGCACTGTCATTCATCTTATCTTTATAGATGACGCCTTCTCCCGGTATCTCTGAATTATATAGGCACTCCGTAAGCTCATACAAGCCACCCGTCGGGCCCTTATAGCCATCGCACCCCATACCAAATATCAGATCATACTGACTCGTCTTACCTCCTGCGGTCAAAAGGCTCTCAGCAAACGACTTCTGATTGTTAATCAGCGGTTGCTCAATCTTCAGATTTGGATATTTTTCCTTTACCCAATCCTGTTGTTCAAAAGCCTCTATCGTCTTTGTAAGCCATTCTGTACCATATCCGGCATCCAAACAGTAAATCTTTAACGTGTCACTGCCACTTTTCACATCTGTATCATCTGTGCCTCCCTTTGATGTACATGCTGTGAATCCACTGATGCACATGAGGCCTGCCATAAGAATGGCCATCACTTTTTTCGCTTTCATTTAAAATTCCTCCATTTTTTCTTTGTTTTTATTTGACATTTTCAAAATGCCTAAAACTGCACATCGTAATGCAGCCTTTCACTTTTTCATCTCCCGAACTGCAATCAACCTTTTAGACCGCCCACAGACAAATTCTTCATAATAACGTTCGAGCAACAAGCAAACAATACAAGTACCGGGATAAGGGAAAGTAATATTCCCGCAAAATATATTGGATAATTACCACCACGTGTGATGTTAAGCTCTATCCTGTAAAGCCCCGAAGCCAGTGTTGGAAAATCCGGTAGGTACAAAAGTACCGAGGTGTAATCATTCCACGCTGCAATAAAATCTACTACAATAAGTGTAATAATGGTCGGAAGTGCCTGTGGCAACATGACTCTGAAGAACACGGAAAAATGTCCCGCTCCATCTATCATCGCAGCTTCTGCATAGGACCATGAAATATTCTTAAAAAATCCATTCAGCACAATGAAATTGAATCCGAATCCACCAAAGGAAGCAATTATAATGTACAATGGTGTGTTATACAGTCCGGTTTCGGTCAGCATCTTTAACATGGAACCTGTATTTCCGACGATTGGAATCGTAAGCGTAAAAACAGAAATTCCATACAACAGACCTCTTCCCTTAAACTCATACTTCGCTATTACATATGCGGTCAACACAGACGCAACGCATGCTGCACAAGAACGTCCTATTGCATACATCAGACTGTTTCGAAACATTTCAAGCATAAATATATCTCTTCCACTTGAATCGATTGCCGACATACTTTTTAAAGCAGCTACAAAATTCTCCCATAACGGAATATCCGGTAAATTCATAATACTTCTTCCGTTCAGGTCGTTCACATATTCCAGTCCACCCTTGAGAGCATTGACAAACAAAAGGATAAACGGATATACAAGAGCTATGGAATACAAAATAAATATTACAAATACAATAGCAAACAATACTTTTGTGCCTCTTGTTCTTAATTGAAGTACACGAGGCGTACTGTTGTCTTCTTCCCGTTTTCGTCTTACATATCCTCGCAAACCAGTCATTTTTTCGTTCATTTTCTTTTCTCCTTTAATACTCCACATCCGGAACCTTATTCATCAATTTTCGTATACCTAAAATGATAGGAACGCTGACAAGTGTAAAACACAAGCCCACACATGATACCAGATTGTACGATGCTGCAACACCGCCAATAGCACCATTTCCATATACTTTACTAAAAATCCAGAACGATATCGTCGTTGTATCGTAATAGCCGTTCGTGAACAACAAAATCGGTCCCGAAGTTGACAAAATACTGGTAAAAGCAAGTATCACCACCGATGAAATCGTGGACCACATCATTGGTACGATAAGAGAGAAAAACTCCCGCGTCGGTCCACATCCCTCAAGGGCAGCAGACTCTAACACCTCTAACGGAATTCGGCTCATCGCACTGCTAAACAGCAATACATTGGTAGTAAAACCAGTAAGCACACAGTATCCCATAATTGCATAGGTAGCCGTTGCGGAATTGGCAAGAAGCCCTTCCGGCGGAAGACTCACCCCGAACAGGCTTACAAGTTTGTCCAATGGTCCGCCCGGTATGATAATACTTTTGTAAGCAGTTACCATAGCAACACTCGAAATTACAGCAGGCAAATAAAATACGATGCGGAAAAATCGATGTCCGAATATTTTTTTGTAGAAGAAATACGCCACCCACATACACAGCATTGCCGTAACAAGTCCTAACACGAAATAACGTGCTGTATTTAGTACCGCGATTCCTATCTCTCCATATGGAGAAGTCAACTGTTCCCAAAAGTCCTTGAAATTTACAAGAGACCAGTCGCCTGTTCTCGCATCCTTAAAAGCAAGCAAAATCGTATTAATGTTCACATACAGGAAAAAGACAAGCCACTGTAGTATCGGCAGTGCCAACATGACTAAAATAAATGGGGTTTGTCCCTTTTGCATTGCTGACTTTTTTTGTTTTGTTTTTACTTTTTTCGTGTTTCTCAACTTCTCTTCTCCTCCCCTCTTTTCTTCACTTCGTTTATCATTTGAATAATCAGACAATTCCAACTCAGGAAACTTCTGTTCATAATCGCTTCACCTGTCAAAGGATCATAGCATTCATCTACTTTTCCACTCTTTTCAATATCTGTCGCATATAAATGAACCATCTTTTCACACAAATCCTCTGCCAAATCCCAACGCCCTGCTTTTTTCAAAGACTGAAAAGCAAGATAATTGTATATCATCCACACAGGACCCCAGCTGTTCGAAGGATTGGAGGTACCTCCAAGGTAATACATTCTCTCGTCGCACGCCGTGGAACGCAGACCATTCGGTGATAAAAACTTTTCATCCAGATAGTGCCGTTCAATCATAATCCGGTTTTCCTCTTCCGTGGAAATCCCTGCATACATTGGCAAAAAGCACCCTGCAAATCGCACTTTAATGGGTACACTCTTCCAAAAGAAATCTATCCCGGAATGAATACGACCTGTATGATTTTTCGCCAAATCAACAAATACAGAATAATACAAGCCATCTTTCGCATCGTAACATTCTCGACGAATCGTCTGTTTTAACCGTTCTGCTTCATCACGATATCTCTTTTCGCGACTGTCTTTTTGGAGTTTTAAAAGTTCTGCAAGCGCCTCTAATTCCAAATACATAAACGTGTTCAGATAAATATCTCCGGTACTTCCATATGGCCATCCAAAAACAGTTGGGTTGTTATCAATGCCAATCATGTAATCGCTCTTCCATATATACATACCGCTTCTTTCATGAAATTGCGACTTACGATAGTACTCTATGTAACGTATCAAAGCTTCGATATCAAACCAATCATAATCATCTGCATATCTGCTAATATTTAATACTCCCTGACACAGGAAAGGTTTATGTTGGTTTTCATAATCATTTTCGAAATGCGCCTTTGCCCAGGTATCGTTCTGCACCATTTCTTCATGAACCATAATGGGGATAAATCCATCTGAAAGTTGCAGTCTGAGGAAATTCAGAACGTAGCCCGTTGCACTTTCAATTACTCCCTTTCGCCTCTTCTCGTAATCGAAGTCAGTGTCCCCTTTAAAGTATTCGCAGATTTCCATAAGTGCGAGAGCGCTGAAATAACTGTCCCAATCCCACGACTGTCCACTGTACTGTGCCCCCGGATCTATGTAAGGATAAACAAGCTGTCCCCGTGGCTGCATAAGCATGTCAAAGGATTTGTTTTTAAAATAGTCTTCAACAATCCTTACTTCTTTTTCAAGTCTCCTAGTGAATTCCATGATATCCTCCTATCTTTTCTCACTTTTATTCCCTATACTTTTAAAGGAGATTCCTTGCCTTTTCTCCTTTTGCAGATGCACTTAGAATCTGCTCACAAAGCATCAGTGCCCGTGGTAAATGATATGGTCCTTTCCATAGGGAACCTTTTTGTTCATGTGAAACGCTGCCATCTCTGTGCAGATATCCATACCACTCGCCATACTCTTTATCAGGAAAATGACTGAACACATAACCATGTAGTTTCTCATACCATTCGTCATAATAGCTATCCCCGGTCAGATTGGAAGCCAACAAAGTCGCAATTAGCGCTTCATTATGTACCCACCAGAGTTTCATGTCGTGTTCCAACTGTTCACAAGGACGCCCATACAAATCACGGAAATAATAGATACCACCATACTCTTTGTCCCAACCAATTTCCAAAGACCATCGCAAAATATTAAGAGCCTGTTGCAAGAGTTCCTCATCTCCTGCATAAACCGCCTGATTCATCAAGAACCAAGAGTTCTCAATAGAATGCCCCGGATTAATAGTTCTTCCAGTCGGGTTATCCAATATGGTTCCATCCATTCCTACATTCTCCAATACACAATGTAAGCTCTCTTTGTAGTGCAAGCCAATCATATCCTGCACCAAACTCTTTATAATCTCATCATAATGCGCTTTTCTTTTCGGGTTAATACGTCTCAAAGTCTGTGCCGAACTCACTAAAACCATCGGATTCGCGTTCGAATGCAGATTTCTGACTGCAGCATTTTCCTTCGGTGTGATAGAAAACGGGTCAGAGGACGGATTTCGATATATCCGGTACATCAAATCAAAATACTTCTCTGCAAGTTCTAAATCCTCTTTATTCCCACGCAGAAGATAGTATTCCGCTAACCCTACCACAAGAAAGCTTTCGGAAAAATAATAGCGACGTTTTCGTAAAGGTTTCCCATCTCTTGTTACAGTAAAATACATCCTTCCATCTGTCTGATCGATACAATATTGCTTCAAGAAAGCCGCACCACTATCCGCAGCTTTTGCCCACTCCGGACGCTCTCCGTAAGTATTGCAGAGTTTCGAAAAAGTCCAAAGACATCTTCCCTGGAACCAGACACTCTTATCATCATTGTAACTTTTTCCCATTCTGTCCACGCTTGTGATATATCCGCCATATTCTTTATCAACACAGTCTGACTGCATCCAAAATGGTACAATATTATGTAACAAATGTTCCTGATAAAATTCTTTTAATTGTATAATTTTTGAGTATTCCACAATCCTCTCCTTTTATTTTTACTATTAATTTATTTAATATTAACATTTTTTCATCATGATACATATATCTCATTTTGTTTAAAGCATGGACTTTTTTGCTAAAATGCTAATTTTATTTGGCAAAAATCAATACCATAGAAGACAAATATTCCATATTTGTTTTTATGACCACCACATCCTCCTGATATTCGAATGGCACAGGGACAAGCTCACCCTGCCTGTTTAGAGAACTTACCCGGGTAAATGAAATTTCCCCCAGCCGCAGAGGAATCTCCTCGTAGCTTTCTACATTCCCATTCAATAAAATCAAAACCCACTCTGTCCCTTTTCGATACAGATACGGACTTACTCCGTCGATATCACAGTACGCATATTCTTTCGTATGCGCCATAACAGTCTCCGTTACAAAATATTTCCGCAAATCACAGTATTGCGAGTATAGTTGACGGTGTATACAATAGGGAGTGACCGCAAAACCTTCTCCCTGTACAAATCCCGGAGCGAGCTTTTGCATATACTGATTGTACACTTCCGTCTGAACCCAGACGGTATTGTCATACGCAATCTCTGTAAAGCTCCCGGCCAGTCCGCGGCAGGAAGCACGGAGACTTTGAACCCCGCATATGGTCAGATTCTTATCTTTACACTCTTCGTATGTATGATATCCGCTGTCAGCCTCCACAAGACGGACATGATTTGCTGAAATCAGAGAAAGAAGACCTCTCTCCTGCAATTTCAAAGCACCACTGCCATCCAAGAGCACATAATTGTCTGCGAATACGCTGCGTAATTGCCCGTCTTCAAAATAGTCCATAGAAGAACCACAGAGATAGACAGTCTTTCCCTTAAATTCCCGTTCTCTGCTGTACTGGTAGGACAAGCCAAGTCCGGATAAGTAGGCACCGATTTCAAATTCATTGGGCATCAGTTCGCCATATTCCTTTTCCATCGTTTTGAAATAGCAGGCTCTCGGTTCAATCGGAATCACCACCCCTGTGAGAGAAGAAAAGTTCAGGTGCAAATCCATGATTGCCTGCATATATGGCCGTAGCCTGCATACTTCTTCTCCATACCTAAAGGAATCCCTGACTCCATTCCCCACAAAATCATAAATGGAATACGTCATACCGGAAAGCACCAGCGGAATCGCACATTCCATTGCAAATCTGAAATACCTTGGACTTCTGGCATAAAGGGATGCCGGTCCATGCTCTATTTCCGGCAAAACCAATACATCATCGTCTGCCATCGCACGAACGGGCATACTGATTGCATTGAAATAGGATATGGTGTCTTTTCCGGCAGTTTCTCCATAACACAAATGAATACGATGAATCTTTCTGCCTCTTTGTCCGATTACCTCAAATAATCGCTCCCAATCCCTTGCTTCCAGACAATGCATTTCCGGACAAGAACTCATAATTGCTACATCCGTCTTTGGATTTGCAGATTTCACCGCATTGGTAATCCGCTCTGCCAGTGAAATCATCACATCCCGATTCGCATCTAACCAGACCTTCCTTTCCGGATTGCAAACGCCCGGTGCAAATACCTTTTCCAGAAATTCTTCCCGCGTGTAATTCGTGTTTAATTTTTCGTTATAATATGCCATATGGTTCTTACAGTAACAGCCGATTCCTTGCAGTGGTGCATGATTGTGCAAGCGGAAATCATCCTCAATCCAAAAGGTATCCGGCTGCAACTCCTCTATCAGATATGTCACATATTCCTCAAAATAACGACACCAATTTTCATCCAGCGGACACGCAGTGGCTGCACTCTCTCTTCCATACATATCGACCATCCCACAGAAATCTTGGTCTTTTCTAAATGTCCTTCCCCGATCTGCATGTCCGAGCTCCATCCAGTTATTCACACTTACCACAATGCCGCCATTTTCCAGTTTTTTCTTTGCTTTTTTAAGGATCTCCACCCATGGTTTTGCCTCTTGAAGCGGAATATGACCACGATTAAATTCCTCAAGATTCAACATGAGCATAACGTTATCAAAACCATATTTTTTACAATGCTCCACAAGCGCATCTATGCGTTCTTCCTGCATATCATCCATGGTAATTTGTAAACGTAAGCAATTATGATACTGATTGTATTGCATCTTTTATTTCCTTTCTACTTTCTGTCTGCCCCCAAAAGCCTTATCTTTTCCAGGGCAAACTCCTTCACGCTCCCAGAAACCTTTGCCAGTACCACATCCAGCGGAGCACTGTATGGATCTTCCTTCCGGTATCCTTCGATAAATGCACAGCAAACATCTGTACCAAAGTTAATTTTCCGAATGCCTGCTTTTACGGCTGCGCGAATCTGGTCGTCCGGAATACCGGAGCCTCCATGTAAGACCAGATGTGCATCGGTTGCGGCATGAATCTCTGCAATGCGGGAAATTGCAAGCTCCGGTGCCTTTACATAATGACCGTGGGCAGAACCCACCATAATAGCAAGTGCATCTACTCCTGTTTCTTTGACATAACGTACAGCGTCTTCTACTTCTGTATAAGCTGCCCACTCTTCATCCTTTGTAGAACCGATATGTCCCAATTCTCCTTCCACGTTCACGCCTGCCTCTTTTGCCATATCCACTACCTTTTTGGTGGTAGCAATGTTCTCATCTATTGGCAATGTGGAGGCATCAATCATCACTCCCGTGGTGCCATAGCGCATGGCCCGGATACATTCCGGTATCCCTGCACCATGATCCAGATGGAACGCAACCGGTGTCTTTAATTGATTCATCACGTCCAGAATCACCGGTGCCATATACTTTCCGGTACCGGTATTAAACAGCCTGCTGTACATCTGGATAATGACAGGAGCCTGTGTTTCTTCTGCTGCTTTTACAACTCCCATCAATGTCTCCAAATTGTACACATTGAAAGCCGGAATGGCAAAATTGCCTTTTTCAGCGATTTCTAAAATTTCTTTCAAACTATAACGCATAATCTTTTTCTCCCTTACTCAGTATAATCGATTCCATTTTTTACAACAACATGGGAACTTCTGCCAATTTTCCGGCGGACTACAGACAGGTGTAGCCACCGTCCACCTGCAGCACCGTTCCCGTAGTAAACGTAGATGCATCACTGGCATAATAGATAGCAAGTCCGGTCATCTCGGACGGGTCAGCCACACGATTCATCGGGGTTCCTCCAATCCACTTTTTCACTGCAGGGTCATTTGGTGTATCTAATCGTCTTGCAGTCAGCGGAGTGCGGGTGAAGCCCGGACAAATGGCATTGACGCGGATGCCTTTCTCGGCCCACTCGTTTGCCAGACACTTTGTCAGCATAATAACACCCGCTTTGGACGAATTGTAGGCACACTGCTGCTGGGGAAGGGGATTTACCACAAGCCCGGACATGGAAGCAACATTGACAATATTACCCTTTCCCTGCTTTATCATGACGGCGCCCACCTCCCTGCACATCAAAAATGGGCCCGTCAGATTCACATCCATAATGTGCTGCCACACCTCCAGCGGCATTTCCTCTGCCGGAGCAAGCTTATTGATTCCTGCATTATTTACCAGAATGTCAATTTTCTGAAATTCTTCCAGTGTTTTTTCCACCAGATTCTTCACGTCTGCTTCTTTAGAGACATCCGTCTTTATGCAGGTGCATTTCTTGCCCTGCTCCTTCACACAGTTCGCTGCATGTTCAAACTCCGATTCCATGAGCCCCGCAATCACAATATCTGCTCCTGCTTTTGCAAATGCAACTGCGATTTCCAAGCCAATCCCCCTCTCGGCTCCCGTTACAATCGCAGTCTTTCCTTCTAAACTGAACATACTCAAATCGCTCATAACACTACTCCTTCTCAACGGTATCTAATTCCAATCCCGGGATATACTTGCAAAATTCTTTGATTTCTTCTGTATAATCCCCTTCGATTTCCGCCATATGATGGATATAAGGGCCTTCAATCAGCTTCTTCTCCCATGCAGGAAGATTCTGAAATCTTGCCCACAGATAGGTACCAAAGGTATAAGGACCTTCTGCGCTTTCACACATTCCGGTGAGAATCTGATACTTGCCGCCATCCTGGTCCATTCTGGCAATGGTGTATTTTCCATCTTTGACTTGGAACCACTGACGCATATTTTCCTCTCTTGCCACTGTACCCGGTTTTTTCAGAGAATATGCGAAAGGTCCGCAATGCCATAACAGTTCTACATCCTTGTCCTCAGGATGACGTACCGTAAATTCTCCAAAAAACGGTACTTTCTTTCCAAGGGAAGCGCAGGAAAGAAGTGCCATAGTAATTGCTCCATGCATATCACTCTCACAGCTTACGATATACCCCATATCTGCCAGAATGCTATAAGCCGTACATGGCATCGCGCCAACCCCTAATTGCATAGATGTCCAACATTCGGAGGAAATCGCATCCAAATCATATTCTTCAAAGAGTTCCTGATAAAGAAGCACAAATGCATAAATCTTCTTTAACATCGGCGGTGTCAGTTCATCCATCTGATAGCGGCTTTCCAAAAGCTTTGCTCCTTCTTCCAGTTCCGCATCTCTTTCGTTTAAAACTTTGTTGTATCTGTCAATAATCACAGCCATGTTAATCGGTATCACATGCATTCCAAAGCGTTCCATCAATTCTCCTTCATTGAAGATTACGCTGCAGAACGGCTTTGGACGCATCCCAATCTGTGCTATCCGCATTCCTTTGAAATTCGTAACCATGCAGGCAACAGAAGCAAATCTTTTTAATCCCTCTGCAAAGATTTCATCTTCCACACGACAATTTTCAATATAAGTAAATGGCACATGGTATCGTTTCAGCTGACGGCTGACTGCAAAAAGACCACATTGGCTGTCTGTGTGACGGCTTCCGTCTTCCTCAAATACGTCATCCAATGGTCCCCACAAGAGCACCGGTAGTTTCAGCTCCTCCGTTACAAGCGCTGCAACTTCTTCATTTCCAAAATTACTATTAATCAGGAAAATACCGTTTACTTTTTCTGCACGCATTTTATTGACCACCGCCTCTACATCTTTTTCATTGTAGAGTACCTCCACATCATTGATTCCCTTCAAATCTACAAACGAAATATTGTCGTCCGTAAAATGCTCCTTAATATATGCGACATGTTTTCTTGCTCTCTCCTCTGCATATTCCCAGTTAAAAATACCGGGTCTTGGAGTACAATCCCTTCTTATCGGAACGAGTCCGATTTTTACCTTGTAATTTAACATAATCTTTCCCTCAAATACTGATTCCTTTCTTATAATGTGCGACTCTCTCGTCAATCTCTGTATAATCAATTTCACCGGTTTTCATAAAGCTTTCCAAAACCGAAATCGTCGGTATACCGGAGCGTCCGCCCGGTCTGGTACATTTGATTGCGGATACCCCTGTCGCATAGCGCGCACAAGTCTCCACATCCCATCCCTGCAGGTAAAAATAATCAAACGCTCCGTGGAAGACATCTCCGGCTCCCGTGGTATCTACCACCTCTACCTGAAATGCCGGTATTTCAAAATACTTGTCCTCGTATACACCCTTACATCCTTCCGAACCAAACGTAAAAATCACAATCTCCGGTCCTTTGCTTTTCAGTAACTCCATATTTTTTCGATAATCTTCCGGCTCCAGCCCATTATCCTCACAAAAACAGTGATAATACAACTCCGAACCGATGAAAATATCAATGTGCTGATAGTTTTCATAAACATGCGGTCGATAGTAATTCGCATCAATGCTTACCTTTCCACCGGTTTCATGCATCCATTCACAGGCCTTTATGACAGCAGGCGTAATCAGCGCAACATGAAGCATTTTTGCAGATTTAATATAAGCCTCATCCAGCTCCTCTGTTCTGATATCCGAAAAATCTCCGGGTTTGCTGATAAATTCTTTTCCTTCAATGGCATATTCCGTAACACAGATGCAAAAATTACTCTTCTTTCCTTTCTGCACGCTCATTCTCGAAACATCCACCCCGTTATACTTCAAATCAGCAAGTCCTGCCCTGCCAAACAAATCATCTCCCACGCAGCCGATAAGGGAAGTTTTAAGCCCCAGTCTGGACGCGGCTACCACCGCAGTCGGCACGTTGCCGCCGCCCTGAAACCCATACTCCCGCATCTGACAACTGGTATTTGTCTTTGGTAACTCCTCTACTTTGACTACCAAATCAAAGAATGGGTCGCCAAAGCCGATTAAATCCATCTCTTTCTTCATCATCTCATTCACCTCTTACGGAACAATGGACAGAAGCTTTATCTCATAATACTCTTCTAAAGAATATTTGGATTTGTCACAGCCCACACCGGACTGCTTGGCACCTGCATGTGGAGTAAACTCACTTCCAATTCCGCCATTTACAAAGATTTCTCCCGCCTTCACATTCTCAAGGAATTTGCTCATTTCTTTGGCATTGTGTCCAAAGTAATATGCGGAAAGACCAAAAATCGTATTGTTTGCCTTCTCTATGGCATCATCCAGATTATGGAACGGCTGAACCGGAATGATGGGACCGAATATTTCCTCTGTGGATACCCTCATGGTATCGTTCACATTCTTTAAGAGTGCCGGTGTCATATAGCTTCCCTTTTCAAAGCCCTCCGGAATTTCTCCGCCCATGACAAGCTCTGCCCCTGCATCCACTGCATCCCGGATAAGCGTAAGCATTCTGTCTCTGGCTTCCATATTGATAAGAGGACCCATGACATATCCTTCATCCTTCCATTTGCCAAGTTTTACTTTTGCAAGTTCTGCCGCAATCTTGTCACAAAGTTCTTCATAAATACTGTCATGGATGTAAATGCGATTGTAATTCACACAAGTCTGTCCGGCAAAGCCTACTTTCTTTGCAACAATATTGGCTGCCGTTTCCTCTAAATCCGCATCCGGCATCACCACAACAGGTGCGTTTCCCCCAAGCTCCAGAGAGTATCGTTTTAAGGAGGTTGCACTCTGCTGCATGAGCTTCAAACCGGTTTCATAAGAACCGATAAGGGTGACCATCCTTGGAATATCACTTTCATTTAACGTCTTTGCCACTTCTCCGGAAGGGCCAGCCAGAATGTTGAGTACTCCTTTCGGAAATCCAATTTTTTCTGCAATCACTCCCACATAGAGTGTAGCAAGCGGCGTCTCGCTGGATGGTTTAATGATACAGGTACATCCCGCTGCAATCGCCGGCGCAAGTTTTACACTCGCATTTCCAAGGGGATAATTCCATGCCAGATGTCCAACCGTTACTCCAAGCGGCTGTTTTGTAACAACCTGATAATTCAATTTGTCACCCATATGAAGCGGTGGCAGCACCTCTCCGTCTATTCGTTTTGCTTCCTCCGCATAATAGGAAAGGCTGGTAAGCAGCCAGTCCACATCTCCACAGGCAGCCGGATAGGGTCTTCCGGACTCTGCTGATACAAGTTCAATCAGATGCTCTCTTTCTGCCAGACATGCCTCTTTTAATTTATAAAGCCATTGTGCTCTCTCGTTTACAGATGTTTTTGACCATGTCCGGAATGCTGCCTCTGCTGCCTGAAGTGCTTCTTCTGTCTGACCGGCATTTGCACAGCCGACCACGTCAATCACCTCACCGGTGGCGGGATTGTACACCTTCAGTTCCTTTCCTTGTCCATCCACAAGCGCTCCGTTGATATATTGCTGATACATTCTCTTTCTCTCCTTCCTCTTTTCAAAGCTTTCCATCTGCCCGAAGCTGATTTCGGAATCCTTTGAGTCCTCTTGCTCCGATAAACTTTGCAGCCGAGCCCAGTTCTTCTTCTATTTCCAGGAATCGGTTGCCCCGTTCCCCTATCGCGCTCTCGCGAACAGAACCTGCATTAATGCCCACCGCATAGTCCGCGATGGAAGCTCCTTCTCCTCTGCTGTCAGACGGCATTACTGCATAGCCAAACTTATAAGCATACTGAATCATTTCCAGTGCTTCTGAAATCGTACCTATCTGATTTACTTTAAGGAGTACTGCATTGGCAGCTTCTTTGGAGATTCCATACGCAACTCTCTCAGGATTCGTGGTAAAGAGATCATCCCCCACAATCTGTATGCCGGACTCTTTGGTAAAGGCTGCCGTCGTGTCATAATCATCTTCATTGAACGGATCCTCGATAATCACAAATGGATAATCTTTTATCATCTGCATATAGAATTCAAACAGTTGTTCCTTTGTCTTTGGCTCCTTGTCAAAAAGACCGTAATATTTATCATCCTCTTTGTTGTGATAGGTATCCGTAGCCACATCCATCTGAAAACCGATTTTCCCTTCATAGCCGGCTTCTGCAATCGTCTTTGTCATGTCCTCCCAGATGGCACGGTCACTGGTATAAACACCCTCCGGAATCACAATAAAATCTCTGACATTAGGAGTTCCTCCAAATTTTTTCTTCATTTTTTCTACCCAACGTGTATGTACATCCCAGCAGGCATAAGAGGCTTCTGCAAATGTATTAAATCCAAAAGCCATGATGGACATGGTAGGTTTCCCACCCGGTGTCGTAATTCCTCCACCATACCGGTCATGACCTGCTACCATCGCAGCGCCCGGAACCGGAAGATACATGGCATTCGCGCCTCCAATATGTCTGTAAAGCGGAATTCCAAGAGCATTTGCCCCCGCTTTTAAAACAGCTGCAGAGGTCGCTGCTGTTGCATTTCCTCCTAACTTTAATTTAGCATCCGGCATAATGCGAAGCATTGCCTGGTCTACAGCCAACTGGTCTGCTGCATCCATGCCGATAAGGGCAGGTGCGATGATTTCCTTTACACGATTGGCCGCCTTTTGAACCCCTTTCCCCCGGAATTTTGTACCTCCATCAAACGTAAAATCTACTTCATGCGTACCTATGGAGATTCCCGAGGTACACATTGCCCTTCCGGTAGCGCCATTTTCGGTAGTCACCACGACCTCTACCCCCGGGTTTCCTCTGTTTGTATAAACCTGTCTTGCCTGAATTGACTGAATGGTTGTTGCTGACATATTAGTTCCTCTCCTTCATAATGTATATAATTCGTAAATCAAGTGCCGAAACACCGATTTCTGCTTCTATTCCACAGTCCAGCTTCCATAAAGGTTCGCTGGTTCCATGGGTTCTTAATGCTTCCCACATATCTATCCCTTTTTGCTTTGCCTCACTTATCGTATATCCATCCACAATCGCACCGGAAAGGCACTCCGGTGCACCCACGCACTGAAATCCTCCCGGACCGTCTGTCCCGTCTGTGTCTACCGCACCGATGACAATCCGGCTGCTGCCTGCAATATTTGTGGCGGCTGCGATACAGTATTCTTGATTTCTTCCACCGACTCCGCTTTCTTTCCCAACGGTCACGACCGTTTCACCGGAAGACATCAGAACAATGGGTGCGCAAAAAGGTTCGTTCATCCTTTCACTGCACAGAGCGATTTGTGAATCGACAAACCCTGCTTCCCTTGCCTCCGCCTGCATATATTCAGAAAGCATCATACACGGTAAGCCCAACTCTTTTGCTCTTTTTCGGACAGCAGGATAAACGGTCGCGTCCTTAAAAATCAAACCAAAGAACCGAGAACCGAAAGATTCGTACTCCTCGATACTCATATTCTCTGTTTCTTTTGTCCCTGCCTGAAGATACTGCCGAATGGACTTTGGAGTTTCCTCCCATGCATCCCATTTTTTCAAAATTGCAATGCAGTCCTCATAGGTCGATGCTGTGGCAACGGTTGGAAAGAACGTATTATTCTGAAGCATTTCAAAGTAGGACGCACGTAAAACCGGCGTATTCATCTTCGACGGATCTGCAGTTGTAAGGTGGATCATCGTTGCAGGAAAAAGTAATCTCGTAATTCGTCCGCCCTTCAATCTGTCTATATGGGTTCGAATCTGGTTCAAATCACTGGTGGGCACGCCTTTTTCGATCTGCATCATATGGGTAAACCGGGAAATATCATCCATGGAAATTCCCTCCGCAGGGTAGGTAAAAAGTGAACCACATCCGCTTCCAAATATGGTAAACACCAAGTCCCGCTCTGTCGTCTGTTCTGCAATCGCCTCTATCTTTTTACAACCTTCCACGCAAGCCTCATCCGGAACCGGATGCCCGGCCAGTGTGACTCCAATCTTCTTTAGGACAACCGGTTCTCCATGCTTTCCAATGACATGCCCGCCGGTCAGATAGTCTCCTAAAACATCTTCAAAAGCCAATGAAGCTCTTTGAATTCCCTTCGCTGCACCAATTACAAAAATCCGGTCATACTCCCCCAGATCATACTCAGCCGAGCCTGCATGGGGATCATCCTTCATCTCATAACCTGCTGTATTCAGGATGATTTTATGATTCTCCAGTTTGATAAACTGCTTCACACGATAATAGGGATCCAGCGCATCTAACCCGGCATCTAAAAGCTCGGCCACTATCTTTCTTCCTTCCGTATTTCCATGCTCTGTAAGCGTTTTTTTGTTTTTTATTCTCATAATCAACCTCTAGAACATAATGTTATCAGAATCCGGTGCCTCACCACAGCTTCCGGTCAGATTGGATATCACATTCATATCTTCTTCTGATAACACGAAATCAAAAATCTCAGCGTTTGCCTTGATTCTCATTGGATTTGCAGATTTTGGAAGAGATACAAAGCCCATCTGCAGACACCAGCGCAGGCAGAGCTGGCCCACGGATTTTCCATACTTTTCTGCCAGTTTCTTCATCGTCTCATCATTGAAAATAGAGCCTTGACCAAAGGGACTGTAAGCCTCGACTACAATATCATTTTTCCTGCAGTATTCCACGACTTCCGGCTGGGTAATCCCCGGACAGAGCTTTAACTGATTTACCATCGGTTTTATGGTAGCTGTTTCCATAAGCGCCTCAATGTGATGCGGAAAGAAGTTGCTCACCCCGATTGCCCGAATCCTCCCTGCCTTGTACAATTCCTCAAAAGCTTTCCATGTCCCCTGCATCGCCGGTTTCCATGTGCTTCTGTACTGTACCGGAATCGGCCAGTGAATCAAGTACAAATCCAGATAATCAAGCCCCAGCTTCTCCATCGTTTTTTCAAAGGCTTCCATGGTAGCATCATAGCCGTGATGGGCATTTCGAAGCTTGCTTGTAATAAAAAATTCCTCACGCTTCAGACCGCACGCCTTGATTGCTTCTCCGACACCTAATTCATTTCCATAAGCAGCTGCAGTGTCTACCAACCGGTATCCCAAAGAAAGTGCGGATAAAACAGCAGCCTTGGTGGCTGCATTATTTGCCTGCCATGTTCCAAGGCCCACACAGGGAATTTCCACGCCGTTATATAATTTGAACGTATCTGTCAAACACTTCATAACTCTCACCTTTTTCCTCTCTATTTGTTTTTCAATGCCGCACGCAAATCAAGCACATCGTTGATTGTCCGCCGTGTATTTTTCACAATCTGCTCATAATTTTTGTCGTTGATTGCATTGTGTTCCGCAAACATCCAGTCTCCGCCACATGCCAGAGTATTTCTCCACTCCAAAAGCGGCAGGAAGTTTTTACCGTCCAGACCGCCTGTTGCGACCCATTCAATCATACCAAAAGGACCATTGTTAAACTGTGCAAAAGTTTCCGTTCCACCCATCTGATAAACAGGATAGAACTTTACAACATGGATGCCATAATTAACCGCCATCATCAGTTCCGTCGCTGTTACACATCCCGGAAGCACCGAAATATCATGTTTCAGACAGTGCTCCACAACATCTGCATTAAAGCCCGGCATTACAATAAATTTAGCTCCTAAATCAATCACTTTTTTTGCCTGCTCTACGTTCATAACTGAACCTGCGCCAACAATAAGCTCCGGGACATCCTTTGCAATGTTCTCCAGATACTTCAGAGAATTTTCATTCCTCATAAGAATCTCACATACCGGCAGTCCTCCTTCTACCAAAGCTCTTGCTGCCGGAACCGCCGCTTCCACCTCCGGTTCTACCATAATAGGACAAATCCCGGTCGTCTTTAAAATTCCATACAGTGTTTTTTCCATTTTCTTCTTCTCCTTTTTTTAATTCCTGATGTTTAGTTCTATCCCCAAATGCTTTGCCAGATTCATAAGACTGTCTGCCATCGCATCTGTAAGTTCCAGTGTACCGGTTTCCAATGCTTTGTCTCTCCGACCCCATTCCATCTCGCCCGGCAGATAAATCGCATCAGCTCCTTTTGCCTTGGGACCATTTTTCAATTCCTCCGCCATTTGATTGATACGGGTTGTAAACTGTTCTATCGGCATCATCTTGGATACATCAATTGCTATAAAAGCGTGTCCTGCATTATTGACAGAGGATAAATCCAGATTCCAGCTTGCTATCTCGCTTAACATACCGGCCCCCGTCACAACAGAGCTTAAGAGTTCCACCAGTATCGCCAGCCCATATCCCTTATGTGCTGCCATCGGTTGCAGGCTTGCATGAGCCGGAAACTTCTCTGCATCCGTGGTAGGAAGCCCTTCCTCATCTACCAGCCATGTATTCGGTATCGCCTGTCCTTTTTCCTTTGCCATAATCACTTTTAGCGCAGCCACATTGCTTAGGGCAATGTCCAGAAAAATACTCTTTCCATTTCCTAAAGGAGCAGCAAACGCAAAGGGGTTTGTGCCAATCGCCTTCTTTCTGCCATTCGGGACTGCAATCACAGGGTCTGCATTGCTCATAGAAAGTCCAATCATTCCTTCTTTTGCCGCAAGATTAGCATAATATCCTGCTGCTCCAAAATGACAGCTGTTCTTGACCCCGACATATGCGATTCCGACCTGTTTCGCCTTTTCAATCGCCAGCTTCATTGCTTTGCAACCGGATACCATGCCAAGCGCTTTATTCCCATTCAGGACTGCAAAAGCCGGTCCTTCACACACCACCGTCGGTTCTGCTTTCGCATCCAGACCTCCTGCCTCCATCTTTAAAATATATGGATACAGGTTTCTGGTCCCATGCGTGACCACGCCAAATGTATCCGTGGTTATCAGCACTTCAGCAGCCATGGCTGCATTCTCCGGACTCACTCCGGCTTTCACAAGAGCTTCTTCGGAAAACTTCTGTAATTCATCCAGTAAAATCTTTTTTGCCATATGCTTTACCTCACTTTCTGTTTTGTCTTTATTGTAAACAGGAATACAAAGCTTTGCATAGATAGAAATCAGTTAATTACATGGATATTTTCGCTATCTTCTATTGACTTTTTTCTTTGCTTGGAATATATTCAGAACAGAAGGAAAATAATAAAGAAATTCCATTTATAGGGCAGGGATTACTATGAGAAAACACATTATTGATTCTTTTAATAACAGCGATTTTGAGCCCAAACGTTTACTCCAGGTAAACAGTTGCGGCTCTGAACACATTACCAATCACGAATATACGGTTTTTCGTCCGAACGGCAGAAAGGATTATCATTTTCTTTATGTCAAAAGTGGCTGGATTGATGCAGAACTTGGCGAGCATAAGGTACATATTAATGCAGGGCAATGCATGGTATTTTACCCTTTCACACCGCAGAAATATACCTTTTGTTATGAAGGAAATCCGACGACCTACTACGTCCATTTCACAGGAGCCGCAGCTGAAGAGGCTATGAGTTATTTAAGGGAAAAAGAAGATATGTTGTATACCATTATTTCTAAGGGTGATTTTGAAATTTTGTTTTCCCAACTCATACGTACACACAGCACTCCCTCTCCACTGTGTATCCCTGAGGAAAACAGCCTGTTATTGCAATTGATTAATCTCCTGATTCGAACCAGTATGCCGTCCAATGCGCTCTCCCGTAAGGAAATTGCGATTTCAACGGTTTACTTTCAGGAGCACTTTAATGAAGAAATTGATATGAAAAAGTATGCAAAAGAGTTAAACTTAAGTTACAGTCGCTTCGCTCATATGTTTACAGACCAGATTGGAATTTCTCCCCACAAATATATCCTGCAGTATCGTATATCCAAAGCCGCAGAGCTTTTGATGACTTCCTCCTTAAATGTAAGTGAAATTTCAGAAAATGTAGGATTTCAGGATTCTTTGTATTTCAGTCGAATGTTCCGAAAACATATGGGGATGTCTCCTACGGAGTACCGACATGTCAGTCGGCACTCTCGCTAGATAAATCTGTAATCAGCATCGCATCCCCAAAGCTAAAGAACCGGTACCGTTCCTCAATTGCCTGCTGATATGCCGCAAGCACGTGCTCTCTTCCGGCAAGTGCCGATACCAGCATCACCAAGGTGGATTCCGGCAAATGGAAATTGGTAATCAAACTATCCAAGACCTTAAATTGATATCCCGGATAAATAAAAATATCGGTAAAGCCGCTGGTTTCCCTCAGTCTGCCATTTTCATCCGCTGCGGATTCTATGGTCCTGCAGCTCGTAGTACCCACACAAATCACACGTTTTCCCTGCTCCTTCGTGCTGTTAATCTTTTCTGCTGCCTCTTTCTCAATCTGATAGAACTCGGAATGCATGTGGTGGTCTAAAATATTGTCCACCTTCACAGGTCGGAACGTCCCAAGTCCCACATGAAGTGTCACTCTCGCAATCTTCACGCCTTTTTCTTCAATCTTTTTCAGCAGCTCCGGGGTAAAATGAAGCCCTGCCGTCGGTGCGGCCGCTGAACCGGTATGGGTGGCATACACCGTCTGATAGCGGTTTTTGTCCTTCAGTTGGTGCGTAATATAGGGAGGAAGCGGCATCTGACCGAGGCGGTCTAAAATTTCTTCAAAAATCCCCTGATAGGAAAACCGAATCAGCCGGTTTCCCTCTTCCACAATATCTACAACTTCACCCACAAGAAGCCCTTCGCCGAAACTGATTCTGGTTCCCACCTTTGCCTTTTTCCCCGGTTTTACCAGGGTTTCCCAGGTATCATTTTCCATCCGCTTCAGGAGAAGCACCTCAATTTTGGCATCTGTCCCCACTCGGGAGCCAATGAGCCTTGCCGGCAATACCTTGGTATCGTTGATGACAAGGCAGTCTCCTTCCTCCAGATAATCAAGGACATCCCGGAATATCCGATGCTCCACTTCCCCGGTATGCTTATCCAATACCAGAAGTCTTGAGCTTGACCGGTCCTCCAGAGGATCCTGTGCAATCAATTCTTCCGGCAATTCAAAATAAAAATCTTCTTTTTTCATCATATCCTACACTCGCATCTGTGCGCCAAACTGTTCGCTAAGCGCCTTGATTACTTTTTCAATGACCTCGTCTGTCATTTCATCCGTCACATCTTTCACATCTGACGCAAGCTGAATCTTAAATGCCATACTCTTCTTGTCCGCACCCAGTTTCTCGCTTTCGAAAATATCGAACAGACTGACTTTTCCAATCAGCTCATCACAAGCTTGAATCGCGTCCACAATTGTGCCGCATTCCACCGTTTTGTCAATCAGCACGGAAATGTCCCGGCTGTTTCCTGCAAACCCGGTTCCCGGAACATACTTGATTGCCTTTTTAAACAAACCAGCAAGAATACTGTAATCCAGTTCCGCAAGGAAAATCTTCGTATCCGCTTTTTTGCCTCCGGCAATATTCAGGCTGTCAATGATTTCATAGCGCAGTTGTCCAAAATGACCGATTTTCTGTCCCAGGCAGTAGACTTCGGCTGTTCTGCCCGGATGCAGATACGGAACGGTTCCTCTCTTGTAAGAGAACGTCAAATCGTTATAGCTTGCGAAATTTTCCAACGTTTCCTTCATTTTAAAGAAATCTTCCTCTGCACCGCAGGCTCCCAGGCATAACATTTTTTCTTCAATTGGCGGCTCTGTAAGCGGCAATGCCTTCGGGAGATACACATTTGCCAGTTCGAAGAATCGCATCTTTTCTGTCCCGTTCTTGATATTATTCTCAATTACCCTTACCATAGACGGAGCCATCATGGTCCGCATCATGCTTAGGTTTTCCGTAATCGGGTTTAATAATTCCACCACGTTTCTCTCTTTTGCATCTTCCGGAATCAGGAACATATCAAATTCATTTTTTGCACACATGGCAATGGTCTGAATCTCATAGTACCCTTGCGTACACAGATATTCCTTCACTTCCAGTTCCTTCGTCTGAAGACGGTTCATGCCGCCGTTCGTCACTTTGGCGTCGTCCAAAAATGTCGGTGTCACTTTGTCGTATCCGTACTCACGAATAATCTCCTCTGCAATATCCTGATAGCTCTCAATATCTTCCCGGTATCTCGGCACTGCAAGCGTCAGTACCCCATCCTGTAATTCCACCTCAAACTGAAGTGCCGTCAAAATATTCACCATCTCTTCCTCCGGCACTACAATGCCAAGGACATCATTCACTTTGGCAGTTTCCACTCGGATGACTCTCTTTTCTGTAGATGCTCCGGCAGACACATCAAAATGACTGGAACTGATTTTTCCGATTCCCAGGGTCTGTACCAGATTCAACGCTCTTGCCATACCACATTCTACGGTGTACTCATCAATTCCTTTTTCAAATCTTGCCGCTGCATCTGAACGAAGTCCCAGACTTCTTGAAGTCTTGCGCACATTATCCTTCAAAAACTTTGCAGACTCAAACAGAACGCGCTTTGTGTCCTCCGTAATCTCACTATTAAGTCCCCCCATGACTCCTGCAAGACCCACTGCCTTTTCCTTGTCACAGATGAGCAGATTGTTG
Source organism: uncultured Eubacteriales bacterium (assembly GCA_900316755.1). GTDB lineage: Bacteria > Bacillota > Clostridia > Lachnospirales > Lachnospiraceae > Faecalimonas. The sequence goes on along the minus strand of ONED01000015.1, from coordinate 4,558 downwards.
TGGTTTAACACCCGGTTCTTTTCGTCCAGCGTCACAAGCTCTTCCCCATCCTTTGCTCTTCGAACCACGATAGAAGAGCCTTCCAGGGTATTCAAATCAAACGCATGCATCGGCTGACCGATTTCCAGAAGCACATAGTTTGTGATATCTACCATGGCATTGATTGCATTGTGTCCGCTGGCAATGAGCCTTCTCTTCATCCAAAGCGGAGACTCGCTGTAGGTCACATCATATACATAATGTCCCAGATACCGCGGGCAGACTTCCTTATCCAACACAGCAATGCTGATATCCTCATTGACCGTTCCGTCTTCTGTATAATTGTAATTCGGCGCTTTGAATGGTTTCCGTAAGAACGCCGCCACCTCTTTTGCAATACCGATGACGGACTGGCAGTCCGGACGATTTGCCGTAATCGAAATATCAAACAGATAATCGTCCAGTTCCAGATATTCTTTCATGTCCATTCCAAGAGGCGCATCCTCTGCAAGAATCATAATTCCGTTCACATCCGCTCCCGGATACCAGTTTTTATCAAGCTTCATCTCCTCGCCGGAACAAAGCATCCCATAGGACATCATGTCCACCATTTTTCTCGGCTGAATCTCCAAGCCGCAAGGAAGCTTTGCACCGACCAAAGCCGCCGGAACCTTTGCGCCGACAAACACATTGGTCGCACCGGTCAAAATCAGATGGTCATGTCCCATCTCGCCGCAGTCTACATGACAAATCTGCAAATGCGTCCCCTCATAATGCTCCATCGCCGTAATCTGTCCAACCACGACCTTTTCCAAATTTTCTCCTAAATATTCCACACCCTCCACTTCAAAACCGGTGGAAAAAAGTTTCCCCTCCAGTTCCTTCGGTGTTACATCGATATCTACATATTCTTTTAACCAACTATATAAAACTTTCATAATACCCTCCGACTTATGCCTTAAACTGTTTTAAGAATTCAATGTCATTTTCAAACAACTTACCCATATGATTGATGCCATATTTCAGCATGGCGATACGCTCAATTCCGATTCCGAATGCAAGTCCGGAATATTTGGAAGAATCGATTCCACAGTTCTCCAGCACCTTATTATTTACGATACCACCGCCCAATACTTCAATCCAGCCGGTTCCCTTGCAGAGGGAACAGCCCTTTCCGCCGCATTTGAAGCAACTTACATCTACCTCTACGGAAGGCTCTGTAAACGGGAAATAGGACGGACGCAGTCTCGTTTTCGCCTCGTCAGAAAAAATTGCCTTTACAAACTGATCCAGCATTCCCTGCAAATCACAGAGGGTAATATGTTTATCCACAACCAGTCCCTCAAGCTGACTGAACATGGGAGAATGAGTCGCATCACTGTCCGAACGGAATACTTTTCCCGGTACCAGCACCTTGATTGGCGGTTTTTCCATATCCATCACACGAATCTGCCCCGGTGAAGTATGGGTGCGGAGCAGCAAATCCTCCGTCAGCCAGAAGGTGTCCTGCATATCTCTGGACGGATGGTCCTTTAATACATTTAACCGGGTAAAATTGTGGTCATCATCCTCAATCTCCGGTCCTTCAAAAATCTCAAATCCCATTCCTGCAAACACGTTAATCATCTCGTTCTTCATAGAAGTCAACGGATGCAGGTTTCCTGCTGCCACCGTCTTTACCGGAAGTGTCACATCCACTTTTTCCTCTTCATAGCGGGCAAGGATTGCCTGTTTGTCCAGTTCTGTCTTCTTCTCGTCATATAACGCCTGTGCCCAGTTTTTGATTTCATTTACCGCCTGGCCATATGCCTTTTTTTCCTCCTTCGGAACATTTTTAATTCCGTTCATCAGCTTCTGAACCTCTCCGCCTTTGCCAAGGTATTTTGTCCAGAAATCTGCAAGCTGTTTTGCATCTTCAACCACTTCTAAGTCTGCCAGATATACGGCTTTGATTTCATCCATGTTCATTTCTCTTTGTCTCCTTTTCCTAATAAAAAAGTTTGCGCTTCTTGCGCAAACTCCGCGCGCGAGCGGATTGCGAAGCAATATATTTCCTCTCCGCGAGCTGTGCATCGTTTGCACGAAGTGCATTTCTAATTTATGGGAAAGAGTCTCACGGAAACTACTTTCCTATAAATTAAAACCCCGTCCTGCCAAGGGACGAGGTTCATCGCGGTACCACCCTAATTCCTACAGCATCCTGCAGGCACTCGGACTGCGTAACGTGCAGCATACGGTATCTCCTACTTTTCGACCTATAAAACGCGTTTTCAAAGATACAGCTCCCGTGCGAAATTCGATTCCTATCTGAACCAGAGGAAACTTCCAGCCGATGATTTCCCCTCTCTGTTGGAAAATAGTGCACTACTTAACACGATCTTTGCTTTTCCATATTCATACCACTACATTTTACCATAATCATCCGACTTGTCAAGATGTTCTGAAAACCTCGATGACAAATGTTCTGAATGGTCTGTTCCATCTTGATTCGCTCTTTCGACATCTAGATTACATTGGTAGTCACCATCTGCCCCCATCCGTTAAACAATACCGGCTTCTTTTCAAACACTTCTCCGTTTCCACAGAAATCCAACAGTGTTTCTTCTAGTTCCTCGATGCGTTCTGTCTTGCCCAAAGACAAGTCCTCCAACATCCGGCGGCAATGTCGCACTCGCTGCATAAGCCCGCCAAGGCGAATGTCCTGAACATCAAACCCATGTCCTTTATTCTCCCGATACCACTGCAGGCGGAAAGTTTCGTAAAAGACATCCAACTTCTCCTCCAGCAACCGGTATTCCTTGATTACAGCCTCTATCACGTCCCGGTTCTCTGCCTGATAAGCCTCTCTCGTGCGCACGCCAAGCCCAGCTTTCACTGCCAGTACCTCGCAAAGGGTCTGCTGGGTATCAAATAAGTACCCCCACCGTTCACTTCTTGGAACTTCCCGGAGCTTCCGGGCGCAGGCTGTAAATGCAGCCTCCTCGTCCCCCTGAAGGGTAGAATCTGTCACTCCCAGAAATAAGTCATTGTAGAGCAGATATTTTTCACTGTTACTCAGCACATCCTCGCCTCTTTTTGGGCTGTCCGGCAAGTCCAGAAGCATGAACTCTTCCCATGAAATTCCGTATTTTTCTTCAAATTTTTGATGTATCTTCGCCACATCCTTATTACCTTTCGAATACTCTGCCGCATAAAATAAAGCGGGAAGCAATGCAAATCTGGAACATTCTCCTCCGTTATCTCCCCAGAGGGTAAAGAAAATATCCTGCACTCCATTCTTTTCACACGCCTCCAGGGCAGCCGTTGTTGCCTTGATACTATAGTCATTCCGCGGGGTGAATCCTATCCAGCTCCAAAGTCCTCCGGCAAACCATGTCCCCTCCTTAATCTTCTCATGAGACTTTATCATTTCATCATAACGTGCAGTATCCGTGCTGTAATAATCCCAATAAATCAATTCCACATTCTCCGGTATCTGACTGCGGGCTTCCTCGTTGATTCCTGCATTGCTCTGATAATAATCTCCTGACGCCAGGCGGTAAAACATATCTGACCACATACAGACTGTTAACCCATACTGTTTCCCGATTTCGGCAACCTTTTTAATATGTTCCAGCAAAATCTGCGTGCGGTCCGTGTCTCCATGAAGGTCGTAATAACGTCCGCGTCCAATGAGATGCGCTTCATCCATTCCCACATTCACATACTTGGAATCGAAACACTCGGAAATGGTGGCAAACATATTTTCAATTAGCTGATATACGGCTTCGTCTCCGGCCAAAAGAATATCTCCCACATCAATATGTTTAGAATATGCCGGCCAACGGGTAATCGCATTCAAATGCGCCAGCGTCTGGATGCAGGGTATCAGCTCCATTTGCTTTTCCTTCGCATATGCGCTTATACTCTTTAGCTCTTCCTTGCTGTATCTTCCCCTGCAATATCCGAAATAGGGATTGTCCTTCACCTCCCACGTGTCCTCCGTATACAACATCAGCATGTTATAACCCATATCTGAGGTCAGGTCAATCCACTGTTTTATGGTCTCCACATTCATCACTGCATTTCTGGAACAATCAATCATCGTTCCGAGTCTTCGAACGTTTCTTCTTCTCTCACCCATATCATTTTCTCCTATAAATTGTATTTTCGAAGCATAGTTTCGTAAAAACCCGAATCTGTCGTAAGTTTCGGAATCGCTTCCAACTCCCCATCTGCTGTCATCTTCCGAATCAAAACGAACATCCTTGCTTTTTCTTCTGCCTTTCCTCGCGCCTCTCCCCGTACTTCTCCTCGCGCTTCTCCATCTCTTACACCATCGTCATATAGCATCTTCCCTAGTGTGGTCATCTTGATTTCCTCCTTCAACTGTTCCATCTCTGCTTTTTCCAAAAACTTATCTGCCATAACGTATACCAATGCCTCTACTTTCCGAATCACCTCCGCATCCGTACCCGTCGCATTCCTTGTAATGTCATAGGCTGCCGATATCCGCTCTTTCTGGGACATCGCACCTCCCATCAAAGGGCATAACACCAAGGGCAACAGGTCTGCTTTCGTAAGTTCTTCTTTCGTCTCT
>ONED01000061.1 GCA_900316755.1 uncultured Eubacteriales bacterium | reverse complement strand
CGCTTTCTGCGCTCCATAAACCTGCGCACCGGCTCCCACAACCCTTTCTCCTCTGCAATTGCGCCATCCTCCTGCAAGGTCTCCTCCACCTGCGTTTCTACACGTTCCTCGTAGTGTATTACCGGAACGGTCTCCTCCTCCAGCACCTCGTCCATAATCTTCTCGATGCTATAATTGTCTTCCATGGTTGCCTTGTGAAGGGTATACGCCAGATGTACTCCTTCTTTATCCTTATAGTCCACTTCCCGGACAAAAAACTCGGTCAGCTTATGAAACTCCTCCTTTAGTTCCAGACTGCAGGGCGGGTAATAGCAGAAAAAATATGCCTCCCCGTCACAGAATATGTACTCCGGATCCAGCAAAATCCCCGTCCCGTCCAACATATACTTTTGAATTTCTTTTAGGGTACTTAACAGGGCATTGACCAGCCGCCGAATCTCCTCACAGCACAGTTTTGATTTCTCATGCCGTGCAAGAAGCGACGTTTTCCCGCTGATGTCATAGTGATAATGACTTTGGTTATCCACATACCGGATGCTCGTCTTTAAGAGCCCGGGGATTTCATTTTCCTGCAGCATAAAGACCTGAAAATCCGCCTCTGCCTGTTCTTCTCCTTCTATAATAAGAAGCGCTTGTTGTAAATTGTTTTTATAATATACGTTCACTCTATTTCCTCCACCTGTTCTCCGATTCTCTCAAGCCGTCTGAGATTTCTCACCTGCTTTTCCGGCTCTGTTCGGTTCATACTCATTTTTACCTGCAAAGACATCCCCTTCTTTCTTGTCTGACAGGTCAGGACAATTTCTTTCTTCTCCACCTCTGCCTTAGGCGACACATCGGAAAAGAAAAGCAGCCTTCCCCGCAGCCGTGCGCGAACATACTGCTCCAATTCTATTTCCGAAATGTCCTCTTTCCCGGCTCCCATGACCACCGTTTCATGGGCAACACAAGCCACCACATTCTTATCGTGATAGTAAAACAACACCGTGACAAGAAGTGCAAAGACTGTGAGAATCAGCGGAACGATGACCGCCGCCTCAATTGTAATACTGCCCCGCAGGCTCTCTTTCGTAACCTTGTAAGTTATCATAAAAGTACCACTCCCAGATACGCCACTGTCAGAAACGGCACAAACGGAATGCTCCGCTTGCGGTCCCAGCCCCGGAAAACACAAAATATCAGAGAAAAAATCCCTGCCAAAACCGTTGCTGTCAAAATGACTTCCAGAAGCCTCCTTCCGCCAAGGTACATTCCCAGAATCATAACCAGCCAACTGTCCCCGTACCCCACCGCCTCTTTGGTAACCTTACTGATTCCAAAAAACAGAAGCCCGACGGCAACGCCGCCCATTGCGGACCATGCAAGCTCGCGAATCAAAAACAGACGCGCTGCAGCTGCCACAATACTCATCAGACAGAGCAGCCACATGGGAAGCTGTCTGGTTTTCCAATCCTGATATCCGGCGGCAACCATGCAGACTGCCATCACCCAATCTACTATTTTACACATTTTGAACATCCTCCTATTCCATGCAGGTCGCTAAGCGGCACCGCGTAAATATTTCGTTTCAATCCACTGCATTCCAGCGAGCCGTGATACCGGTCCCCATAATCTGTGATATACACCTTTTGTGCTTTCGTAAGTGTTCTTTTGCAGGATGCACACGCTTTATAAGTGCCGCCGCTCTGATTCCGGAGGCTTTCCACTTCCTCCTTGTCCACCGCTTTCACGGATAAATCCAGATAGGTGCAATGGATGTCCTTGTGGTAGACCATGCCGTGTGCGGTGACGTATACCATCTTCTCCTCCAGAGATGCCGCTCCTCTCCGCTCCTGTCCGGTCCATCCCTTGACACGAATCCTCTCTTCCCGGGAAATCGCCGGAATCCGAAACATCAGAACCGGAATTTCTATCCGGTAGGACACAGACAAATCCAGTATGGTCGTATTTCCGTATTTTTTCGAATGACTGCAGTCGATACCGCTGCTTCCATTCACAATCATACTCCGCTCCAACCGTTCGATTCCGATTTGTTCCACGATGCTCTGCTCCATCCTGCGAATGGGAATCACCGGATTGGTGACTATTTCCACCGCCACTTCTTTCGCCACCGCATGAAGCGCATTTCTGACCGCGGTCTCTATCACCATCATTTCCAACAGGTACGAAAGGCACAGCATGCCAAAAAAGAAAAAGCTGACTGCAAGTGTCGCCTCCAGCGTAATGGTGCCTTTCTGTTTGTGCTTCGAGGTGAATGCAGATGCCCTTTCTATCCCGGAATGGAATACTACATGGAAATGATGTGCAATAAAAGAGCCGCTCTCCTTTCTTTGATATTGTAATTTGTTGGATTGTCTGTTTCTTTCTATATTTGCATTTGCGTTTTTTTCAGATAGAAAGGACATCTGCATTCACCTCAATTCTTTTTTCTTTGTATGCCGCCTGCTTTTATCGATACTGATACTCCGTAAGAAAGGTATCCCGGATTCCCCTTTGCAGCGTGCAGGTACTTTGAATTCCCAGTGCGGTCACACAGTCATCCGCCCGGACACCCAAGTTACATTCCATGATATCCAGCGCTCGCATACAGAGCGTGTTTTCCTCTGCCAGAAACAGCAGTGCCTTTAGATAATCCTCATAACGAAGACCCGACCCAGTGTCTAAGCTTTCGGTCACCTCTTCCGCCGTTCCAAGCTTGGATACATTGGCAAGCTGAAGCTGCCATGTCTCATTGGATTTGACGAGGGGCACCTTTTTCCCTTGCCAAAGCACGCGCAAATCCACAATACTCTCCCCGTATGCCCATGCAAACAGAAGCGCCTGTTTCACAACCTCCGCTGCGCCGGGAACCGTGAGGAGACTGCTGAGGGTCAGTGCCATCGCCTCTGCTTCCGCCTGCCTGACAGAATCCGTCAAAAGATACGTGTAATTTGCCGCCAGACGAATGGGCAAGAGCTTCTTCGCGACTGCCTCCAGATTGCCCCTGTCATCGGGGAGACCGCAGAGCAGATATTCTGCCTCGTAGGCCAATGCCCCCTCTTCCGGTTCCTCGGAATAATCCAAAAAATGCTCCAGCAAATATGCCGTAAACAGGATTTTATCGGTGCCGCCCCCTTTTTGGGATTCCCCATAGGAAGCACTTCCCTGATACAGCGTCCGATGGGACGCAAGCTCCTCCACCGTCACACTTCGATTGGACAACGTTTCCTCCGCCGGACAAATGAGAGACAAAAGGCTCCTTTGCTTCAGCCCCTCCACCGCCGCAATCGGGTTGTCTGCCTCCGGCATGGACTGCCCTTCCTCGTCCAGAATCTCTCCCAGCTTTTGCCGGACTGCATGCTCTTCACTATCCCGGTTCTCATTGGACACTTGGAAGGTTCCGGACGCCTCCCCACCCATAGCACGGATGGCCTGCTCATAAAACGCCTGCCCGTCCCCATCGGTAAGAAGCCGGAGACTTTGAATCCGATGCTCCATATGATTCGCTCCGTAAAACCACAAGCTTTCCGAGATTTCCGTCTCTTCTCGCCCTGCGATTACAAAGATATCGTATTTCTCCAGCATTTCCGGATGGTACTCTGCAAATACACTTTCCAGCGCAAGCGCCGTATCCGCCCGTTTCCTGCTCTTACTGATATGGATGGAGGCACTCTGGATAACCGCACCCACGAGAGAGAGCAAAAGCAGGAAAATCAGGCTTAAAAACAGGGTGATTTCCCCTTTAAATGCCCGTTGCTTCATTGGTAATCTTCTCAAAAATCGTATTCACCAGACTGATGAGCTGCGTTTTAAAAATCACCACCAGCGCAATCAGCACCACCAACACCAAAATTGCTTCTACCATGACAGAGCCACGGCTCTGTTTTGCCCGCAGACGCATCCAAACATATTTCATTCCATTCATGTTTCTCCTCCTTCATAGCTGTATGGACAGGAAGGCCGGGACAATGACCATAATCATCACAACCGTCAACATACCGAACATGGGAAGGAGCAGCTTTGTGCTCGCCTCTTCCCCCTGCCTTTTCGCTGTGCTCTTTCTGTTTTCCCATGCCTGAATGGACTCCATTCCAAGCAATTCGCAAAGTCCCTTGCTGCCCTTCCTTAGATTCTGGGAAAGCAGCGCTCCGAATTTCATGTACAGCCCAATGCCGCATCGTTTCCCAAAACGCGCATAGGCCTCCGCCTCCGAAACCCCACTCTGCATCTCGTGGTACGTCACGCACATTTCTTCGTAAGCTGCCCGCTCTCCTGTCCTTTCTTTCTGCCCTTCATAGTTTTGTACCATTTTCGTCCAGACCTGCTTCACCGTCATCCCGGTTCCAAGAAGCAGGGTAAGCTTGCTGATGATGTCGGGATAATCCCGTATCATCTGTTCCTGTCTCTTTCGTGTTTCCTCTTTTTTCTCCTGCCTGCTTCGAAAGAGGAGGAGCGCGCAGCCAACGATTCCCAGAAATAAGATTTCATATCCGCGGGTGCTTTTCTTTTTCTCCCACTGAATCTCTTTTCCGTCCACGCTCTCCGGCAGCGTAAAGGAAGTCTCCTGCCGGGTCGCTTCTTCCTTCTCTTTCACAAGCTTCGCAATTTCCGAAAGCCACTTTTCTTTTCCTGTTTTCGTCTCCGGATACACCATGACATGGGTGACGTAGACCGCCTCCTCACTCCGGTAAGACAGGATTCCCCGGACTTCCACCATCGTCCCGTCCTCCGTCGTCCGCTCCAAAATTACGTGTCCTTCCGGACTCAGCACCTCGTAATTACTAAGCTCCCATCGGATATCCACCGGGTATTCTCCCAGACGCTCCACCAGATTCAAATCCGTTTCCACATGGTCCCTGCTCTCATTGTCCCCCAGAATCACCTCATCCAGTTTCTTCATCATTTGTACAAAAATGTCCTGTATTTCGGAAGCGGTATACTCCCGCTCCCCGACTTCGATGTCAAGAGGCTCCCCTTCCAGTTCTCCCTCCACCGTCACCTCAAACGATTCCGTTTTTTCTCCGCCGCCATAGGAATTCCGCTCCAAAAGAAGTCCGCTCCCTGTCTCCAGAAAATCTGCTGCCATCAGCGCAAGCGCAATGGTATTGCTCGCCAGAAGCACCAGAAACAGTTTTTTTGCCTCCTCCCTCGGAATCCAATCCGGCAGCTTTCCTCGCCTTTTTCGCCACATTCCAAAGAGAAGCAGTCCATATATTCCAACACAAACAAGCATTTCACACCTCAATTTCTGCCATTCGTTTTCCGAATGCATAGGAAGCAACATAAATCCCAAGGCACAGCGTCATCACACCGGCTCCCAAAAGATTCCCATAGAGTATGTCCATAAATGCCGGAAAACTCAGTTTCAGGTAACAAATCATGGCAGCCGGAACGGCGCTCATGACCCCAAACTCCAGCTTTTTCGCCGTCATCATGGTATCAATTTCCCGTTTTACGTCGATTTTTTCTCCAATCTGATCTACCGCATTCCGGATGATGGCAATCATGTCTCCTCCGTTTCGCTTCGCCATTGAAAATACATCCACAAACAACTGCACCTCTTCCTCCTCCGTCCGCAGGGCGAACTCTCTCAAAATCGCCTCTACCGTGAGATTCATGTCAAGCTGCCGTATCATATAGCGAAGTTCCTGCAAAATCGGCTCGTCCTTCCGGTACAGAAGCTGCAAATCTTTCTGCGTCTCCCGCAGCGCATTTTCCACCGAGTAACCAACATTCAACGCTGCCGAAAGCGACATGATTGCTTCTTTAAACTGCAATCGAAATGCCTGCTTCCTTTTCCGGATCAATTGTGTTTCCCATGATTTCACATATCGAATCAAATACGGTGACAATAGAATTGCGCACCAGACGGTGCCGTAGAATAAATACGAAATCGTGCAAACAAGGAGTGTCCCCGTAAGGAGCGCCTTTCCATACTCCACCTTACGAATACCCTGCTGCCAATAGCTTTTCTTTGTTCTGCATTTCATGTAATTTCACCCATTCTCCCTGAATCCTCCCATTGACCATGTTTCGTTCCTGAAATTCGAACAGAGTCTTAAGTTTAATTTCCCCATCCTCATATCCAAGCACCTCTGTCATCTTTAATACCTTTCTGCTCTTATCCCGAAGCCTTCCCAGATGCACAATGATATCAATCGCCGATGCAATCTGACGCCGTATGGCAGGAAGCGGAATCTCCATTCCCATCAAAACCATGGTTTCCAATCGGCTTAGCATGTCCTCCGGACTATTGGAGTGTCCGCTGCTGGCGCCGCAATGTCCGGTATTTAAGCTCTGCAGCATATCGATTGCCTCACTGCCCCTCACCTCGCCCACAATAATCCGGTCGGGTCGCATACGCAGAGAAGCCTTTAATAAATCCCGGATGGTAATTTCCCCACACCCCTCCACGTTGGCATTTCTTGCCTCCAGCCGTACCAGATTGGGAACCCCCGTAATCCTAAGTTCCGCAGAATCCTCAATGGTGATAATCCGCTCCTCCTTGGGAATATAATCAGAAAGTGCATTCAAAAACGTGGTTTTACCCGGAGCCGGTACCGCCACTCACGAAAATATTGTGCCGGGAGACCACAAGCCGTTCCAGGAATTCCGCCATTTCCCGGCTCAGGGATTCCCTCTCCATAAGGTCCTCCATGGTAATCAACTCCTTGGGGAATTTCCGAATGGTCACAATCGGACCATTCAGCGCCACCGGAAACAGGACAATATTGACTCTGGAACCATTTTCCAGTCTGGCATCCACAATCGGAGACGCCTCGTTGACAATCCGGTTGGCGCTCGCCACAATCTGCTGAATCACGTCCTCCAGCTTGCTTCTTGACACAAACCGCTTTTGCAGCTGCTGGAGCCTGCCGTCTTTTTCAATGAAAATGCATTCCGTGCCGTTAATCATAATCTCTGTGATATCATCATCCTCAATCAGCTCCTGCAGCACATCCAGCTTGCGGAAGGCATTAAAAAGCTCCTTCCCCAGTGCCGTCTTCTCCCTGAGCGGGATGTAGCTTTCTTTTCCCTTCGCCTCCAGTACACAGTGAATCAGCTCAATCAGTTGTGTGTCGTCTACCTCCTGGGACAAGTCCAGTTCTCCTAAAATCTTTTCCTGCAATTCTTCTGCTCGTATCATTCTCTTTCTTCCTCTCTTATCATTTTTTTCGCACAAGTCTCCATGTCCTCTGCCGCCACAAACCGGCAGGTCTTTCTAAGCACCTCCGGCAGGCAGAGCGCCTGCACATTTTCCTCAAACAGCGCCAGTCGGCGGCGGGAGATTTCATCCTCTAAAACCGGCATGTAAATCCGGTCACAGAGCCCCAAAAGCTCAATAAGCCCCTGTATGCTCTCCCCCATATCCAGCACAATGTTTTCATACACACTTTCTCTGCGAAGGGTTTGAAATAGTAACTGCCAGTCCTCAAAGGGCACCTCCTTCAGGTCCGTGCTCATCAGCATCGGCGGAATGTAGTAAAGTTCCTCCAGCTTTGCCGGCATCGCAGAGAGGCGCATTGCCATATCCTCCTGCGTTTGCCGCAAGTAATACAGTAAGTCCCCCAGATTTCTTCCCTCCGCTCTCAGGAACCGTCCGCCTGCGTCCGGATATTCCTCCAGATGTCTCAGAAAACGTTGATTTGTTTTTTCGTAATACGATGCAAACACCTCTGCAAGAATCTTATCTGCGGACTGGAATTTGTAAATCTCCTTTTCCTCATCCCCTAAGTCCCTGCACGTTCCCCTCGTCAATACGAAAACCTGCTCTGCCTCCATTTTGCTTCTTTCTTCGTATGCAAAGTCTTCGTCAATGATGAGAATGTGGATTTTTCGTTCTTTCAGAATCCGCATCACACTCTCCGCACCGGTGCAGGTATGTACCCGGAAAGCCAGCTCACTACGTTCGGAAATGTTTTCCCCAAGACCATTTGCATAACGAAATTCTCTGTCACACACTACAAGATTTCTTTCGTTCAAATGAATCCTCCTTGTCCCTTATAAAATTTTGCTTTTGGATCGTCCGCCCGAATCGGCATCGAATTCAAATTTGTTTTGTAAGAAAGTTTTTAGAATAACTAACTTGTACGTCGTATTATAGCACTGATTTTTTTCTTGTCCAGAGCTTTTTTGCAACTTTTTCATTTTTGTGCAACTTCTATAAAACCTGAATCGCCATAATTCCGTAAAGCAGGCAAACCCCGGGGAAACCAAGGGCTCCCGATGTCAAAAGGGAAACGATATTCAGCCCGACACTCACGGAAATACCCTGATAGGACAGCACTTGATTGACACAAAAAATCAGCAGACAGCCAAGGACTGCGCGCAAGAAAAATTTTTTCATAGAAAATTCCTTTTTTTATAAACCTATGAAAGGAATCGTAAAAAAATGTCTATACTATGAATAAGCAGAATATATTATAGCATGGGAGGTGCCATATGAATCTATTCAAAAAAACACCACAGAGAGCTGCTGTGGATTACGACCTGTTAGAAGAAATTGAACGTGTCAAAACACAGATGAACAATGCGTACACCAACTTTCAGAGTGCAATGGATCCGGATTTAATCGATTGTTATATCTATGAAAGCAATGCCGCATGGAAAAGATACCGCTTTCTCCTGCGGCAGGCAAAAAAGGAGCGAACCTCCTAGCGCAAGGTCCGGCTAAGCGAAAGCAGCGTCTCCTTTTGGTTCCACTCCGGATGTTCTATGACCATCTCCAGAAGCGCGGAAAGAACCTGTCCGATTTCTTTTCCGGGCTGCATTCCATCTGCAAGCAAATCACTTCCGGTAACCGCAAGGTCTTTCAGCGACACGCATTCCTTTTTTCGCAGAATTTCTTCATAACAGCTTCTCATATCACAGATATTCTGTACTTTTTCTTCCCGCTTATACTCACTCTGCGCCAGCGTGTCTGCCATGCGCACCTCCAGATAGAGCGGAAACAACTCTTCCCCGATGAGATTCATGGCTTTTCGCACCCGTTTCGGCTCCGCCGGAATCCGGTAATCGTGATAGCGCACCAGCTTCGTGACCTTCCCCAGCGTGTCGTTGTCAAATTTCAGCCTCTTTAAAATCGTCCTTGTAAGCTCCGCACCTTGTACGTCATGCATCTTAAAATGGGCAACCCCGTCTGCATCCACCGTTTTCATCATGGGCTTTGCCACATCATGAAAGAGCATGGTAAGACGCAGCACCTTCTCCGGGCGGATTTCTTCCAGTGCCTTTAAAGTGTGTTCCCCCACGGAATACCGATGGTGGGGCGTCTCCTGCCCGGTTTTCATCATCTCATCAAACTCCGGCAGAATCACCTTGGTAATGCCAAGCTCATATGCCGTCCTCAGCATGCCGGGGTTGGGGGAAATCAGCATCTTGACAAGCTCCACCTGAATCCGCTCCGCACTGATATTTGCAAGCGTCGGTGCCAGCTTCACAATCCCTGCCTGCGTCTCCTCCTCGATTGCAAACCCAAGCTGCGCTGCAAACCGCACCGCTCTCAGGATACGGAGCGCATCCTCCCCAAACCGGGCCTCGGCATTTCCCACACAGCGGATGATTCCCTGCCGCAAATCCTCCATTCCGCCGAAAACATCCACCAGACCGTCGGTTTCATTGTATGCCATGGCGTTAATCGTAAAATCACGGCGCAGCAAATCTTCCCGAAGGCTCCTCGTAAACGTGACTTCCTTCGGATGCCGGCTGTCCTCATAGGCTCCATCCACCCGGTATGTGGTCACTTCAAATGCCTCTTTATCCAGCAGCACCGTGATGGTGCCGTGCTCGATTCCCGTATCAAACGTTCTTCGAAACAGCCCCTTTATCTCCTTTGGAGTTGCAGAGGTGGTAATATCCCAGTCATCCGGTTTCCGTCCAAGGATGGAATCACGGATGCAGCCACCCACGGCATATGCCTCGTAGCCATGCTCCTTCAGCGTATGAATCACCTGATTTACCTTCTCCGGCAAAAAAATGTGCATGGGAATCCACCTCCTTCTCCAAATTGTTTCATTTCCCGCCTGCCTACATTCTCGGTTCTACTTTCGCATTGATTTCCTCAAACAGGGCATTTATCACTGCCTGAATCTCAGAAACTGCATGGTCCACGTCAACCAGCTTGGAAATGGACTTGTCTCTGGTTACCAGCTCAATCTGATGGTTCTTCAGGTTCTTCGGTCCGACCACCACACGCACCGGCACGCCCAGAAGGTCTGCATCTGCAAACATGGCACCTGCACGCACATCACGGTCGTCGTAGATTACTTCTACCCCTGCATTCTGCAATTTTGTATACAACTCATCTGCTGCCTGTTTGCATTCTTCCTGATCCACACGCATACAGCACAGATGTACCTGCCACGGTGCAATGGAAATCGGCCAGATTGGTCCGTTTTCATCATGTCTCGCCTCACAGACAGAAGCCGCCAGACGACCCACACCGATTCCGTAACAGCCCATAATCGGCGTCTTTTCATTTCCCTCTGCATCCGTATAAGTCATGCCCATAGAAGCAGAATATTTCGTTCCCAGTTGGAAAATATTTCCCACTTCGATACCACGTTTTACCTGAATGGTCTTCTTGCCGCAGCAAGGACAGATGCCGCCGTTTTGAATCTTCGACACATCCACATATTCCACTTCGCCACAATCCCGGGCAAGATTGAGTCCTTTGTAGTGGTAATCCACCTCATTGGCTCCGGCAACCATATTTTCCATGCCCTTCAAAGACACATCGTAAATCACCGTGCAGTCACACTTCATATCGTATGGTCCCGTAAATCCGGGCACAATGCCGCTCTCCTCCGTAATCTCCGCCGGATGCACCTTTTCTCCCAGATAATTTACCAGCTTCGTCTCATTTACCTCATAATCGCCGCGAACAAATACAATCACATATTCATCCGTCATATTCTTCTGATACATCACTGCCTTACAAGAGCTTTCCACAGAAGCGCCCAGATAATTCGTCACCTCGTCAATTGTTTTGCAGTTCGGCGTATATACCTTTTCCAGCTCGCCCATAGGCAGCGTTCCGCTATTGTCCACGCAGTTTGCGGCTGCCTCCATATTTGCACGGTAACCGCACTCCTCACAGATGACAATGGAATCCTCTCCCGCATCCGCTAACAGCATATATTCGTGGGAAATGCTTCCGCCCATCATACCGGAATCGGACTGCACCGCAATCACTTCCGGCACGCCGGCACGTTGGAAAATGCGGTTGTATGCCTTGTAACAAATGTCATAATACCGCTCCAAATCCTCCTGCGAAGTGTGGAAAGAGTACGCGTCCTTCATGGTAAACTCCCTCACACGAATCAGCCCGGCACGCGGTCTCGCCTCGTCACGGAATTTGGTCTGAATCTGGTAAATCATAAACGGATATTTCGTATAAGTCTGCCCGTATTCCCGCACCAGATGCACCGCTGCCTCTTCGTGGGTCATACCAAGCACCATCTGGCTTCCGTTTCTGTCCTTGAAGCGAAGCAGCTCCTCGCCGACACTTTCAAAACGACCGGATTCCTCCCAGAGACTTCCCGGAAGCGCCACCGGAAACAGGACTTCCTGCCCGTCAATGGCATCCATTTCCTCGCGGATAATCTGCTCAATTTTCTTCGTAATCCTTTTCATCGGCGGGTACAACGAATAAATCCCGTTTGCCACATACTTAATGTAGCCGCCACGTACAGTAAATGCATGACTGTCAATCACACAGTCGGAAGGACGTTCCTTAAAACGGTCGCCCACAAGATTTTTAAGCTTCATAATGTTTCTCTCCTTTTTTACACTGTTTTCTCCTTGGGATGCGAATTTCGCGGACTCTTTTACCTAATGTAAAATAAAACGCCGGGCTTCTCCATCCCTCTAAAAGGGACCGAAAAGCTCGGCGGTACCACCCTAATTAATCATAGAACCCGGTTCTATAATTCTCTTTCTCACCATTAACGCTGATGTCACGCTGCGTTTTCACACAGCGGCTCCAAGGTAGGTTCCATACATTCCCTGCAAGAATCTCCCACCAAATGATTCTCTCTCTGGGGCATTTCCTGTGTGTACTAATCCTCTTCATAGCCGTACTTGTATTTCATTCTTTCTAATTCTATTGAATTTTCCCGCGCTTGTCAAGACGCGTCGTCTGCATTTCTTTTAAAATTTCTTTTAAAAATCATCTTCATTTCTTCTAAAATTCAGGATTGCCATCAACAATCCGAACAGCACGCCTGCAACCGGCCACACAATCCACGTCCACTGCCACTCAAACGTCCAAAAACTGTATGCCAGATAAATGGCAGTGACCGCCATCCAGTAAATCCCTCCAATGCGCTCATTTCTCTTATTATTCCGCTTTGCGACTTTATTGTACTCGCCCTCCTGGAGGAGCTTTTCATAGCTTTCCCAACGGATGCCGTTTCGTATCAGCACATAAACGCCCAGTGCCACCATACCAAGCAGGATACAGACACCCAGACTGGCCATAAAATCATTATCCTCAAGCAGAATCATCAAAAACAATGGCACTACCGACAGGATACAAAGGCACACTCCCACCGCGCAATTTCTCACATACTGCTCCCGGTACTCTCTTTGCGCTTCCCGAACCATGGTCTCTACTTCATACTCCGTCTCAAACGGCTCCTTCTCCAAAAACTCATATTCCTGCGTCTTTGCACCGGCAGTAATAAAAAGAGCTACCGCAATGGCTATCATAAGGATTAAAATCACCAGCCCAAGCATGGCACTTCTCTCCTCCGTAAGAATCGTCGGCAATAATCCCGTCTCCGCTGCCGCCGCCAATAAAATCAGCAGAATCGGCGACAAAATACACAGCGCGACTCCAAACGCAATACGGGGTGCCGTCTCCTCCTTCACGCGCAAAAATTCCTTCGCCTGCTCCAGTCCAACATGAAATTTCGGAGTACTCGAAGAATATCCACTTCTTTCAACCTCATTTACGCCAATCGGACGGCTTCCTTCCTCTTCCCACGAAGCGTCCTCCCGTCGGCAATCCTCTTCTTTTAAGAAACACTCTTCCTTAAGCAGATAATCCTCTTTTAACAGATAATCCGTGCTCACTGCAAACACTTCCGATAACAGCAAAATCTTGCTCAAATCCGGTACAGACTGCCCGCTCTCCCATTTCGAAATCGATTGACGGGACACGCCTACCTTTTCCGCCAGTTCTTCCTGAGACCATCCGTTCTTTTTTCTCAATTCCATAATTTTGTCAGATAAACGCATAACATTCTCTCCTTTCCTTGGCTTCAGTTTACAGTTTTTGGCAGTTGCGCGCAACCAATTTCGCTTGGAAATTTGTCAACCGGCAGTTGCATTTCCATTTTGGGGATGTTATTGGGGCGCTTGAGGAGCATAACAGTTCTGCTAGGGGGAACTGATCTGCTCTCTGGGGCACAACGATTCTGCACTGAGTATGCCGAAAGGCAAAGTGGCTCTAGTATAGCGGTTTCTTAATAACTGGACTTTTTACGCAGGATATTTTCGTGAGTGTGCTGACCTAAAAACGTAGGCGTAGCGGGCTACGCTGCGGATTTTAGGTCAGTGCAATCGCGGAAATAGACAAGTAATAAAGTCCTGTTAATTAAAAACTGCTATACTAGAAAGCACTTACGAAAGAACGCTGCGCAGTAATGCCTCGCACCCGCTTCGCACATCTTCGTATGTTTCATCAAAATTTCCGGTGTACCACGGGTCGGCGATATCTGCATTCGAGCCTGCAAACTCCAATAATTTATAAATTTTCCTCTGTGGGTCTCCGCCTGCAATGCGAGTCATGTTGCGAACATTCGTCGAATCCATCCCAATAAGATAATCGAAATGTTCATAATCGCTCATGCTCATCTGGCGAGCCCGGTGCGGCACCACCGGAATGCCGACGCTTTTTAATTTGTTCACCGTCCCGTAGTGGGGCGAGCTGCCAATCTCTTCCCGGCTGGTAGCGGCAGAATCGATTTCGAAGCGGTCTTCCAAGCCCTTCTGCTTTACCAGATGGGTGAAAACACTCTCCGCCATAGTGCTACGGCAGATATTGCCGTGGCAGATGAAAAGTATCTTAATCATTATATTTTTCCTCCTGTAATGCCTCGTTTTGCCCTATTTTACGCACTTTTTCGGATTTCTTCAAGACTTACAGTTTATCAGAAACTGTAGTGAAAGTGGCAAAATACGGCAGTTTGAGACCAAGTGTAGTAGTTTTTTGTAGTCAATTGGTAGTCAGTTTAGGGGGTGCAGACTACTCAGATTTTTGAACCTTTTAACGATAGAAAAGGTAGGGGTGTGCAGTTTTTCATAAGTTGATATGTAAAAATATTATTCCCTTATAACACCAGAAATAATTTCTGCTAATTCTGGATACGATACGATAGGAAATGCTATTTTTTTATATCTTGAAACCAATACCTTATTCATACACATATATGGTATTACCTTATAATCCGCATAATCTGTACATCCAAGTTGCTGAATAACCTGATTAGCATTCTCTTGTAAATAATCAATTCTTCTTTGGAACATTTCATCTTCTTTATGCTCATTGAAAAATCTATTCTGTTGACGATACATGTCGTAGAAAGTAGCTACTTTTTCAATTACTTTACATTCTACAATCCAAATCGTCTTATTTATATTATCTACAGCAAATACATCATAATCTCCAAGCCACTGTGGATGTGTTTTATTTAATTTCCTTAATTCAAAATTTTGCCTTACAATATCAAATTTCTTCTCTTTAAACAAATTCACTATGTCATAAACAATCTTTTTCTCATATGAATTTTTCCAGTCCAGTATTAATTGTTTTGTTTTAGTAAGGTTTATTTCGTATGGTAAAATAAAATCTGTTATTCCATTAATCCAATCCTTCTTCAGTAAGCGCTCAATAACAGAGTGCCTATAAAAAATTATGAGGATGATATATAATACCACCCTCAAACAATCGTTACTTACATTCTGCTTGTACAGCCTTT
>ONED01000085.1 GCA_900316755.1 uncultured Eubacteriales bacterium | reverse complement strand
AAAAACAAGGCGTTTTTCGAACACTTGGATTACAATACAAGTCAGGCAATCGGAGAGTTTCTGCAGTCGGAACAATTACGGAAGATGACGAAACGGGATGATGGAAAGGGGGAAAGGAATATGTGTAAAGCAATAGAAGAAATCTATCAAAATGGAATTGAGGCTGGAGAAGAAAAAAGTCTGGTTGAGGTCTATCAAGAGTTTGGCAAAACCAAAGAAGAAACAATAGAGCGTTTTATGGTAAAATTTGAAGTGGGTAGAGAAGAAGCCGAAGAAAAAGTAAAAGAATATTGGAAAGCTTAATCTTGTCCGGAGGAGAGGAGCTTTTTTACAAAAGGGATAGTGTAAATTGATGGAAGATGTTTTCAAAAAAGTTGACATTCGTCACCCGGAATGCTACGATACTAATGTTTAGAATATGTTAGACGAACTGGAGGATAAAGCGATGAATAAAGATAAATTATTGGTATGTGAGCATTGTGGTAACATTGTCCGGATGGTATATGATTCCGGCGTTCCGGTGATGTGCTGTGGTGAAGCGATGGTACCTTTGAAAGAAGAGACAGCAGAGGAGGCACCGAGAGGAAAGCATGAAAATTACATGGTCTGCAACTGCAATCAGGTAAGCTATCTGGACATTGTAGACGCACTGCATGCAGGAAAAGATATGGACAGTGTTTTGTCTGCTTTTGAAAGTGTAAAAGATACGACTCGTTGTTCTACGGGATGTGGCGGATGCTATGATAAGGTAATGACGATTATATCTGACGTGATGATGGGTCATGCTTGATGGTTGCCAACGGATTGTTTTTATAAAAGAATGATACAGAAAGTCTCGGTCTTATACCGGGGCTTTTCGTTACCATGTGTCCGGCGATAGATTTTGAAAATTATAATACAGGCTAGAAAATAAAGGGGTATTTCATGCAAAAGTTACGGGAAGTATTGGAACAGAGTTTTCGGATAGATTTTTTACATGCAGTTTTGAGCGGCCCAAGGGAGAAGGACGGCGTGACAAAGGTGAAAGTGCGCCCGATTTTAAAGCAGGGAGTGCTTTTCTTTCAATTTGAAGCCTATAAGAACAATCAAGTGTTTCATGAAAACTATGAAGCAAATCAGGCGGTGGGGGTTGTGCTGGAACAGATGCAGAGGTTTCGGCAGATGCAGCTTGAAACAAAAGGGTTTCGGTATACGGTTTTGGTGAGTAAGAAGGGGAAAGTGACAATTCAGAAAAAGAAGCAGTGTGGCTGTGTGAAGGACGTGGAGCTGTCCCACAACAGAAGCAAACAATATATTCTGCCGGAGGGGGGTTGTGTCCCGTTTTTGCAGGACCTTGGTGTTATGACGCCGGAGGGAAAGATTGTGCATGCCAAGTTTGATAAGTTCCGCCAGATCAACCGGTTTCTGGAGTTTATCGAGGATGTCCTGCCCGTTTTTCCGAAGGACAGGGAAGTGACGATTCTGGACTTTGGCTGCGGAAAGTCCTATCTTACGTTTGCCATGTATTATTACCTGCATGAGCTGAAAAAGTATGATGTCAGAATTATCGGGTTGGATTTGAAGACGGACGTTATCAGGCACTGCAATGCGCTTTCTGAAAAATATGGTTATGCAAAATTGAAGTTCTTAGAGGGAAATATTGCGGACTATACAGGGGTGGAAGAGGTCGATATGGTGGTGACTTTGCACGCCTGTGATACGGCAACGGATTTTGCACTGGACAAAGCAATCGGCTGGAATGCGAAGGTAATTCTGTCTGTGCCGTGCTGCCAGCATGAACTGAATGGGCAGATTCAGAATGAGATTCTGGAACCGGTGCTTCGCTATGGTCTAATTAAGGAGCGGATTGCTGCTCTTGTGACGGATGCGATGCGTGCGGAATATTTGGAGAGCTGCGGATACGAGGCGCAGATTCTGGAGTTTATTGATATGGAGCACACACCGAAAAATATTTTGATTCGTGCCGTTAAAATTTACAGATTCGTCCGATGCTGGGGAAATTGTTGGAGGAAAGAGGAGAGGCGTAGATGAAAGAGAGAGTCATACGAATCGGCGTTTTAGTGATTGTGTTTATTCTTGCTCTTACCGGTTTTAGTCTGTATCTGAATCGTGGCAATGCGAATATGACGGCAGACATGGGTGCTGCGACGCTTCCAACGGTTTCTTTTGAGGCAGAAGGATATGAGATGAATCTTCTTGCAGGATATGTGCAGGAGATGGATGTGCCGGCGATGCGGGATACCATTACCCCTCTTTCTGAGGATGGAAGTGTGACGCTTCAGATTCAGCCGCACGACCGGTCGGTCACTTCTCTGACTTACACGGTTTATGGAAGTGACGGAAAGGAAAAGCTGCTTGTGAAGCAGGAGAAAGAGGTGGCGGAATCCGTTACAGTCAGAGTAGGGGATATCCTTGCAGAAAATCAGGAAGGGATTTTGCAGCTACAACTGCATTTTGATGAGGAAAAAAGTGCATATTATTATACGAGAGTGATAAAACCTCAAAACGCGCAGTTTGCGGGCTGTATGGAATTTATCAAAACCCTCCACACAAATATGCTGGAGAATACGGAGACGGATGAAGTAAAAAAGGTGATGGAACCGAATGGGCAAGGTGACAATACGACCCTGCAGCATGTGACCATCCATTCGGACATGGATCATGTGACATGGGGAGAGCTTCATCCGGAAGTGGTCGGTGAAGTGTGCGCC
>ONED01000018.1:8061-38295 GCA_900316755.1 uncultured Eubacteriales bacterium | reverse complement strand
TGTTGCAAACGCAGATGAAATCGTCCGCCAAAAATGTCTCGCCAGAGAAGCCGCAGAAAGACATGAGCGCACGGTGAAACGGGATATAAAACGGATGACTAAGCAGATAGCATCGCTTACGGAGGAGAATACTTCCCTAAAGGATGACAACGCTGCTTTAAAGGATGACAACGCTGCTCTAAAAGATGATATTGCCCGTTTAAGGGCTCGTATCGCAGAGCTGGAGGCTCAAAAGAACAACTGATGCTGTATGATTCTGGGCTGTTGCTTTAAATACGAAATGCCGCTTCACGATTCCGTTTTTCATCGTGAAGCGGCAACTTTCATTTCTTTATTCTTCCACTACGTCCTTCATAGAGAAGCTGAACCTTCCCATCTTGTCTTTTCCAAGGCACACAACCTTGACTTTGTCACCAAGTGTCAGAACATCTTCTACACGGTTCACCCTTTCTTTTGAAATCTTGGAAATGTGAACCATTCCTTCTTTACCCGGTGCAAATTCTACGAACGCTCCAAACTCCTTGATGCTGACTACTGTTCCTTCCAGAACCTGTCCTGCTTCAAAGTCAGTCACAATGACAGAAATCATTCTCATGGCTTCTTCCATCATCTCAGGTTCTACACCGCAGATAGACACTGCACCGTCATCCGTAATATCAATCTTCACGCCTGTCTGTTCAATGATTGCGTTGATGGTCTTACCACGCTGTCCGACCACATCCCCAATCTTAGCCGGGTCAATCTGCATCTGGCGAATCTTCGGAGCATATGGTCCCACTTCCGGACGCGGCTCTGCAATGGTCTTTGCCATCACTTCGTCTAAGATATAGGTTCTTGCCTGCTTCGTACGTGCGATTGCTTCTTCAATAATCGGTCTTGTCAGACCGTGAATCTTAATATCCATCTGAATGGCTGTGATACCTTTATGTGTACCTGCCACCTTAAAGTCCATATCTCCGAAGAAGTCTTCCAAGCCTTGAATATCCGTGAGGACAATGTAATCATCATCCGTCTCACCTGTCACAAGACCTGCAGAAATACCTGCAACTGCCGTCTTAATCGGTACACCTGCTGCCATAAGTGACATGCTGGATGCACAGATACTTGCCTGTGACGTAGAACCGTTAGATTCAAACGTCTCGGAAACGGTACGGATTGCATATGGGAACTCCGCCTCGCTTGGAAGTACCGGAACGAGCGCTCTCTCAGCCAGAGCACCATGTCCGATTTCACGACGTCCCGGTCCTCTCGACGGCTTTGTCTCACCTACGGAGTACGCCGGGAAGTTGTAGTGATGCATATATCTCTTGGAGGTCTCTGCTTCGTCCAGACCATCCAGTCTCTGTGCTTCCGCTAAAGGTCCCAGAGTGGTAATGGTACAAATCTGTGTCTGACCACGGGTAAACATGGCAGAACCATGCACTCTCGGGATCAAATCCACTTCTGCTGCAAGCGGTCTGATCTGGTCGATTGCTCTTCCATCCGGACGCTTATGGTCTTTCAGAATCATCTTACGAACCGTCTTTTTCTGATATTGATACAATGCTTCATCCAAGAGTGACACCCATTCTTCGTTCTCAGCAAATGCCTCTTCCAATTTTTCACGAATCACACGGATATTTTCTTCTCTCACCTGTTTTTCATCTGTAAAGACTGCCTTTTCCATCTCTTCCGGAGACACAATCTCTTTCATTGCCGCAAATAATTCTTCCGGCACTGCGCAGCTTGTATAGCTGTGTTTTTCTTTTCCACATTCTGCTACGATGGTGTCAATAAAGCGGATGACTTCCTGATTCACCTCATGCGCCTTGAAAATCGCATCAATCATCTGCGCCTCCGGAACTTCATTTGCTCCGGCTTCAATCATGATAACCTTGTCCCTCGTAGAAGCTACGGTAAGCTGCATATCCGAAATCGCTCTCTGCGCCGCATTTGGATTGATGATGAATTCCCCATCAATTAGACCGACCTGTGTAGAAGAAGTCGGACCGTCAAACGGGATATCAGAAATCGCAGTCGCAATTGCAGACCCTAACATTGCCGTCAGTTCCGGGCTGCAATCCGGGTCAACTGACAATACAAGGTTATTTAACGTTACGTCATTTCTGTAATCCTTCGGGAATAATGGTCTCATCGGTCTGTCGATGACACGGGAAGTCAGAATCGCATTCTCGGATGCTTTTCCTTCCCTTTTATTAAATCCTCCCGGAATCTTTCCTACTGCATATAATTTTTCTTCATACTCCACACTAAGGGGGAAGAAATCGATTCCCTCTCTCGGTTTTTCTGAAGCTGTGGCTGTAGATAATACAACCGTGTCACCATAGTGCATCAATGCTGCACCATTTGCCTGAGCTGCTACTCTGCCAACATCTACACGGAGTGTTCTGCCGGCTAATTCCATTTCAAACTTTTTAAACATACTTTGTTCTCCTTTATTTTTCCTTGGGCAAAAAAATCCGAAACAACTGAAAAATACATCTGTGCGTTTCATACAAGGTGCACTTTTCAGTGGTCTCGGCTCTTTTATTTGCCCACAACCTTGTATATTATAGCACAGATGTATTTTTCTTGCAACGATAATTGAAATCGGATAATTGAAATTGGAACAAATTGGAACAGCCACAAATTGAGACCGGAACAGCCCCTCTATCCCTATATCATTACCTCAATCTTCTTATCGTCTTTTGATGAAAGAGTTACCGTTTTTGTAATTTCTTTCCCGTCAACACATATTTCAAGTTCATATTGCCCATAAAATCCCCTGAAAGAGCAAGTACCGTTATCAGCAGTCACGAGGCTTTCCTCCGTGTGCCATCTTTCGTGAATCAGTTCTTTGATTTTATAATATGCCGGCTTT
Organism: uncultured Eubacteriales bacterium; assembly: GCA_900316755.1. Classification (GTDB taxonomy): domain Bacteria; phylum Bacillota; class Clostridia; order Lachnospirales; family Lachnospiraceae; genus Faecalimonas. Next base: position 35,435 of record ONED01000018.1, on the reverse strand, counting down.
GGAGAAAGATCATAACGCAAAAGCCCGCCGTAATAACGATTCTCCCCAAGAGTCATATCGCCCTGTGAGGCTTTAATTTTCTCAGGGTTTGGATCCGGTACATAAGCATAACCGTCAATCAGATTCCAATATATAATCTGTTCCACATTCGGATGTGAAAACCAAATTGAGTATAGCTTTTCGATGATTTCTGCCTGAATTTCTTCGTCCTCTTTTTCCCATGAGTTTGACGGTATTGTGATTTCGGTAATCTGAAGCGGTTTGCCAAAATTTGAGTACAAGTCCATATGGCGATACAAATTTTCAGGGCTTAAAAACAGACCGCAGCTCTGGTCTCTTTCAAACCATAAATGAAACTGCATACCGATAGCGTCAATTCTGGCGCCCTTTAACAGATTAGCCTCTATATAAGAGTAATACTTATCAGTCACACGGCATCTGTCCGTCCAGGCAAGTGGTGTCTCTTCATTTATACCAAGCTTATTATTTGGGAAATACTTTTCTGCCGTTTTAAAGCACCATTCAACAAAGTCGGGGGAATCATAAAACTTTGTTTGACCTTTATCCCAATTCATTTCGTTTGTAACTTCAATGGTAGGAATTTTGTCTGCATATCTTTGAGAGATTTCGGAAAAACGCTTTTCTAAAGCGGTTTTAACCACCTCAACATCGGCATTATAAAGCCACTTCGGGACAAAATGGTCATAGGCTAAACCGTGCTCCCGAGGTTCAATGCCGTGTTTTTCGCAAAATTCCATGCATAAATCAATCGGCGGTCTGCGATATAATTTGGGAGAATTTTTCTCGTATCTTGTTTTGTTTTCTTCCGGTTCGGTAGAATCCCAATAAAACGGCAGAGTTGCCATATTGAAAACATCTGCAAAATACTTTTTGTATTTTTCGTTTTTCTCTTCACTTTCCAGTTCGTCAAGCATAAACAAATTTGCACCAAAACGGAATTCGTGAGTCTTTTGTACCGCTTTAACCCTTGCGCCGGATACCGGTGTTCCGTTTTTATCGGTGATAACAATTTCGGCATCTCCTTTTCTGTATTTTTCAATACCTTCGTTTACCCTTTTATCGGTATATTCTTTCTGCTGTTCAAATAATTCTAATTTAATACTTCTTTCAGCCATAATAATCCCTCCATATCTTCTTAATATATTTTGCACAAAAACGCCTTTGTTTTAACCATTTGTGCAATGGTTTAACTTCTTCGTCAAATAACTGATTTCAACACCTTTACATCAAATTCATCCAACGCGACTGTCTTTGTCACAGTCTGCGCCTCCATATCAAAATATTCCTTGCCAAGTGACAGTTCGTTAATCTTCTCACCGGAATAGTTCTGCACGAACAGATATTCCACGCCGTCTGCTTCTCGCTTGTGTACACAAACTCCTTTCGGCAATTCACATTCTAACGCATCGTTTATTCCAATTTCCTGCAAAAGGACTGCGGCCATATCCTCCCACAGCGCACCCGTGTCCCGAAATGCCTGATAGTAGGCTTTTCCTTTTCCGTAATGGTTCACCGTCAGCGCCGGCATTCCCGCATAAAATTCCGAATCATATACTGCAAGTGTCTTCGCACCTCTTACATGGATTCGCTCACTGTAATCGACGCCTTCATATTCCTTACCGTCAGCCACGATTTTTACTCTTTCCTCCGGGTACAGAGTGTCGATCTCTTCATTCCAGATTCCGAACACCTCTTTTAAGTTCTCAGCCGGATAGCCGCCGAGATAACAAAGATCCGTATCATCCACCATCCCCAGCATATAGGTTCCGTAGAAGTTTCCGCCATTCTTCACATATTCTGTAATTCTGTGAATGGTATCATGATCTGTCATGTACAGCATGGGCGCAATCACCAGATCATACTTCTTAAAATCACCATGAGCGCTTACGATATCTACCGCGATCCCACGTTTCCAAAATGGCCGGTAATACTGTAAACAAGTAGGCATATACTTCTTATCATGCAATGCAAAACCCTGCGCATCCCCCAGTGCCCAGCGGTTTTCCCAGTCATAAATGATGGCAACACGCACCTTTGGCATAGACCCTGCGACCTCATCGATTGCCTTGAGCGTAGCGCCGGTAGCCTGAACGGCCTTAAAGACACGGGTTTCATCTGTTCCCACATGGTCTACCACAGCGCCGTGGAACTTTTCCACGCTTCCGCGGCTTTTTCTCCACTGAAAATACTGCACCGTATCACTGCCATGTGCTACTGCCTGAAGGGAAGCCAGCCGATCCATTCCGGGACGTTTCAACTTATTATATGCTTTCCAGTTTACCAGGCCGGGCGCACTTTCCATCAACATGAACGGTCTGTTCTTCAGGCTGCGGAAGAACTCATGCCAAAATGCCGTATGACATGCCTCCCCCAACTGGTTCTGATTATGCCAGTCCGGATAACTATCCCAGGAGATTACATCCAGCTTTTGAGCCATCTCATAATAGTTGGTGGGATAAGTCCCGGGCATCATATTGGTTGTAACCGGAATATCCGGACAGACACTTCGGATTGCCTCAATCTCAGCATTCATAAAATCCGTTGTCTGATAAGATACAAAGCGTCGAAAATCCAGATTCAGTCCATGTATCGTTGTCTCCCCATGTTCGCCCGGAAACTCAATCTCTTCAAAACTGTTATATTTATGACTCCAGAAGTAACTCCAATATGCATGGTTCAGCTTCTCGATATCATTATCATACCGTTTCCTTAAAAATTCCCGGAACTCATGCTCGCACATGTCACAATAGCACTCTCCATAATACTCATTAGAGATATGCCAGGCAATGACCGCCGGATGCTTCCCATAGCGTTCTGCCAGCTTTGTGTTGATGATGCGCACCTTCTCACGATATACAGGCGAAGTATAACAGTGGTTATGCCTTCCCCCAAAACGTTCCCGGCTTCCATCCTCCCGCACGCGCAGCACTTCCGGGTACTTCTCTGCCAGCCAGCGCGGTCTTGCACCGGAAGGAGTGGCAAGTACCACCCTTCCACCATTTTTATAAATCTTATCAATGATCTCATCCAAAAAAGAAAAATCAAACTTTCCTTCCTCCGGTTCCAGTGCTTCCCAGGAAAAGATACCCACCGTCATTTCATTGCAGTTCGCTTTCTTCATAAGCTCCATATCTTTGTCCCAGATCTCTTTCGAGTGAATCCACTGTTCCGGATTATAGTCCGCTCCATGTAGGAAATGCGGAAATCTATCGTTTATATACTTTCTCACGACACGTTCTCCCTTTCATCGGTCATCTTGCCCGATGCTTCCTTCCAATATTATCTTTCAACCTGCACCATCCGGTAGGTCTTTGTTCCAAAATCCCCAAAAGGAGACTGCACCAGAATACCAAGATTCATCCAGGTATCCCCTCTTTTCACCAGACCAAGCTCCGGTATCTCATAAAACGCTTCGGGGCACAGCCCTCTCGGATAAATCCGCAGCGCCCTGCCGTTCGGAACGCAGATTGGAACCATCAACGTGATGTGCGCTTTTTTCTGATCCTTTGATACCAGCATCTCGCAGAACAGATTCTCCTTAAGCGGATTGTTCAGGCGGTATAAATCACCCGACAGAATCAGTTCCTGCATCTCCCTATATTGTGTTACCTGCTCTTTTATCTGAACCAATTCCTCCTTGGGACATTTTGTTGTATCCAGCTCATATCCAGTTGCTCCCAAGTGAGCGATGTCTCCTCTGGAAGCAAACGGTGTTACCCTTCCGGACTGATGATTCGGGCATACCGATACATGGCAGGAATGAGTCGCAAGCGGATAACAGAGACTTGTCCCATACTGAATGATGGTGCGCATATAAGCATCGGAATCATCACTGGTCCAGATCTGTGGGAAATAGTACAGCATACCCGGATCAAAACGGCAGCCACCACTGGCACATCCTTCAAAAAAGACATCCGGGAAGCCATTCACAAGTGCTTCGCAGATACGGTAAAATCCCAACACGTATCGGTGATGCAGTTCCTTTGCATTCCGCCCAAGATGAGCAGAATAATTATCCGTCAGTGTCCGGTTCATGTCCCACTTCACGTAATCAATTGCATTTTCCCGTAAAATCTTTGAGACACTTTCAATAATATATTCACACACCTCATCACGACTTAAATCAAGCACAAGCTGATCTCGCCCGGTGCAGGGGACAAGCCCTTCCACATGAATCGCCCAGTCCGGATGTCTGCGGTATAAATCGGAGTCCGTATTTACCATCTCCGGCTCAAACCATAAGCCGAACTTCATGCCGTTTGCATGGGCGCAGTCAATAATCGGCTGTAATCCCTGCGGCAGCTTATCCATGTTCACAAACCAGTCACCCAGCCCGGAACGGTCATGGTTTCTCACACCAAACCAGCCATCATCCAGCACAAACGTATCGATTCCGGTTCCCTTGACACTTTCAATAATCGCACAGAGCTTCTCCGTGGTAAAATCCATATATGTGGCTTCCCAGTTATTGATTACAACCGGTCTTGGTCTTTTCGAGAATCTCGGATTGACCAGATAATTACGGTAGAGGTCATGGAATGTCCGGCTCATGCCCCCGATTCCCTGTGATGAATAGACCATAACCGCCTCCGGCGTGGTAAATACTTCTCCCGGATGCACCTCCCATGAAAAGTCATAATCGTTGATTCCGCCCACGATACGAAGCTCATCATTCTGTTCGCTTTCCGCTTTCAGGGCAAAATCACCACTGTATACAAGGTTAAAGCCGTAGACCTCTCCTTGTTCTTCCCCCGTATTCTCCCGGATGACCGCAAGGAACGGGTTCATCTGCCCGGAAGACACGCCTCTCTTACTCTCTACCGTAAACGTTCCATGAGACAAAGCAGTACGCTCCATGAACCGTTCTCTTAAATGTGCTCCCGGCAGGGTAACCGCTTCCCATTTGTTGTCCGGCAGATCCACGCAGAACGAAAATGCCCGGTCCAGCCAGAAAGATCCCTCCCCGCAGTTACACACTTCCATATGCCGCAGAATAACCGGCAACTCTTCAAACACGGTGTAGAACAATTCCACCTCCGCCCGCATACGTTCTTCACGCAGCTTGACAACCAGTGTTTCCTTTCCACGCACAGAAGGCAGCCCCTTTAATTCCGGCTTTTCTTTCAGGATCCGGTGCCCTGCGTACCTCCAATCCCCGACGCGGACGCCCGCTTCATCGCATACCGCAATCATACTCTGCCGGTAATCGCTCCGTCCATAGGTCGGGCATTCATTCCCATAGACATTCAGTGACTCATTACGGGGTGCACCTGCAATATTGCTGCCATGCCCACGGTCTATGTGATACACGGAATAGGACAAATCTTCCCTCGCAATCCGTTTACCGTAATAAAGATGCTGTAAAAATCCATGCACACTGATACAGAATGCATAAGTCATATCCTTGCTTTCTAAATAAAATGTACGAATACCCTCATCATAAAAAATCATCGGCATCCACTCCTTTATCTTATCCTGCTTCTTCGCGTTTTTCTTTTATATACACATCAAACGTCATATATCTCGCCCTCCATTTCGCGGCTTACTTTTACTTCTATTTTGTATAGAGTGGAAATGCCGCAAAACATTTTCAGAAAGGGAAGAGACACACCTGCAAGCCCTGATAAGGTCTTGCAGGTGTCAAAAATTACTTGTTCACGTACTCGTTCACCGCATCCTGACCGGTTGCAACGGTGTACTCGGTAAATTTAAATGTACTCGGGCTCCTTTGTGCTAACCCGACAGGCTGAGATACAACACCTGTTTGCCAACCCCAAGACACGCCACTTTTAAATGTTACAACCTCAGTACCATCGGCATACATGTGATACGTATCATTGTCACATACCAGAACCAATTCCACACCCGATGTCCAATTCAACTTTAAGAGCTCTCTATCTGTATTTTTGAAACATCCTGCCGGATTCGTTCCTGCTGCATAACTATGGACTTCACCCCTGCCATCTCTATAGACACCCACAAACGCCATCTTGTCATTTACGGTTAGTGCAAAGCCTACCGCACCGCCATAGGTCATGACGTTGTCCGATGTCACCTTGGTTTTCAGTACCCAATACTCTCCATTGATATCGGGCATGATAATCTGCCTCATAGCATCATATCGATTGAGAGAGGCACCAGTTGCCGGATTTTTCTCGTCTGCCAATGTAGCAAAGTCGTTTCCGACCTGCCCGGTCAGCGTGACTGTCCCATCTGCTGCCATGGCGATTCCTTTTGTGGAATCCGTTGTGTTCGTCGTTCTGGAAGTATACGTGTAAGTTATGGTTACATCTTCACGCAGATATTTGCAAACTTCTTTCAGGTCGCTGATCGGCTTGTCGTTCAGGTATGCCGTCAAAAACGGATTGTCATATCCTACTGTCGGTTCCGTTGCAAGACCTTTGTCGAATTCGGATGTGATTGTATCTGTCGTTCCATCCGGATACGTGATCCCTACCTGTACAGAACGTGACAGATACTTCGACACTGCCTCCTTCCCAATCTCGAACGTATAATCCGCAAACGTCACCACATTCCTTCCTCTCTGCGAGAATCCCATATCCCATGATACATTTCCATTCCAGCCCCAGGACCATTTTACATTATTGCCGAACTTCAAAACAAGCTCATTGTTTGCAAACAGATAATAGTTACCATAGTTCTGTACAAAAGCAAGTTCCACACCATTTTTCCAATCAAGCGGCTTCGTCGTTTGATATGTAATCGCTCCCTCCGGATTAGAACCTGCTGCCCAGCTATGAATAAAAGCCTTACCGCTCTTATAGATGCCAACCATTGCCATCTTGTCATTCACAGTAAGTGCAAAGCCTACCGCACCGTCTATGTAATTGTCCGATGTCACCGTCGCCTTAAGAACAGAATAATTATCTCTCTTTGCTGCAACCAGTACCTGCCGCATGGCAGCACTTGCATAGAGTTTATCATTTGCATTTGTCGGATTTGCCTCGTCCGCTTGTACTCCGTCGCTGTCTACCTGCGGTCCGGTCAGCGTGACCTTCCCATCTGCTGCCATGGCGATTCCGGTTCCGGTCATCGTATTCGTCGTTCTGGAAGTATACGCGTAAGTTACCGTTGCGTCCGCTGTCAGGCTCTTACATGCCGTTTCCAAATCGGTCGTCTCCACCCCGTTAAAACTCGTCTTCAAGAATGGATTGTTATAACCCACCTTCGGCTCCGTCTTAAGACCTTTTCCATAGATTGCTTGGATTGTCTCCGTCGTGCTGTCCGGATACGTGAACGTCACGTTTGCCGTCATTTTTTCTCTGAGGGTAAAACTAACCGTCTCATGCTTTGTTACATCCCCATTTAGTGCCGTGCTATATGTTGTGACCGTAAAAATATCATCAAAACAGCTTTCCGGGATTCCTGTCAACGTATGTATCACAAAGAATTTCGCATCCTTACCAAAATCTTTATCCGGATAAACCTTTTCATTATTTGCCAAAATGGTTGTATAAGCGACCTTCTCTACCAGATTACCCTGCTTATACACCTTTCCTTCTGTATTCTTTACTTCCACTTGGAAATATACATTCTGATACTCCAAGGAATCAATTCCGGTCACAAAACGGATATCCATTTTCTCGGAATCCGTTCGGTTCACTCTTAACTGCATCTTTACATCCCATAACTTTCCATCCGTCGCTTCCGCCTTGAGATTTACCGTCATAATCACACCGATCAGACACACCAGACTCAAGGAAACTGCCATCAACATGGTAAGCATCTTCTTTCCGAATGTTCTACTCATTTCTATGTCCTCCTTCTTATACTCAGTAGTGTCAAAAATACCTTTTACTGCGTTCCTGTAAAATTCTCCATTGATAAACATGTAATGCATATCATCATCCTATGGTGTTATGCTCATATTACCCCAGTCCTCCCAGCCGGTTTCGCTACCAGTTGTTTGGCCGTATTGGCCGTTGTTTGTTATTGATGTCCTGATTACATCCTCATCACAGTAAGATAGAATCTCCATCTCTGCCAATTCATAAGCCTGCTTCATTTCATTCTCCTTTCCAGGGAAAATACGAAAAAACCGTATTCCCCCTTATCATTCATCTATCATCACTTCTTCAGGTACTCGTTCACCGCATCCTGTCCGGTTGCAAAGCTGTAATCGGTAAATGTCAAGACATTCCTTCCTTTCTGCGAGAATCCCATATCCCATGATACAGACCCATTCCAGCCCCAGGACCATTTTACATTATTGCGGAACTCCAAAACAAGCTCATTGTTTGCATACAGATAATAGGTACCATAGTTCTGTACAAAAGCAAGTTCCACACCATTTTCCCATTTAAGCGGCTTCGTCGTTTTATGCGTAATCGCTCCTACTGGATTATCGCCTGCGTTCCAGCTCTTAATATAAGCCTTACCGCTCTTTTCGATACCAACCATTGCCATCTGACCATTTACGGTAAGTGCAAAGCCTGCCGCACCGTCTATGAAATTGTCCGATGTCACCTTCGCCTTGAGAACAGAATAATTATCTCTCTTTGCTACAACCAGTATCTGCCGCATGACAGCATCTGACCAGAGCTTCTCATTTGCATTTACCGGATTTACCTCGTCCGTGCACAGATGTGCATTCTCCGTCCGCCCGATCAGCGTAATCGTCCTATCTGCTGCCATGGCAATTCCGGTTCCGGCCGTCGTGTTCGTCGTTCTGGGAATATACTTGTAAGTTACCGTTGCATCCGCTATCAGGTTCTTACAGGCTTCCTTTAAATCACTGACCTCGGTTCCGTTCAGATATACTGTCAGGAAGGGATTATCCCACCCCACCTTCGGCTCCGTCTTAAGGCCTTTTCCAGTGACCGCATCGATTGTCTCCCTCGTGCCGTCCGGATATGTGATACCCACCTTTACAGACGTTTCCAAATGTGCCATCGCCCGTTCAAGAACATCTGCTACCATCGTAAAGCCCATCTTGTCATAATGAAGTCCATCATAGGTATAGCGGACGATGTTGCCGATGGTAAGCGGCGACTTCTTGGCAATATCCACCAGATACACACTCCGGTCCGCATACTTTTCAATGATTTCCCGTATCACGCCATTGAACTTCTCCAGCCTGCTATTTCCGACATGAACACTCGGTGTCAGCGTCAGGCAATAAATATCCACATTCGGATACATTTTCAGCAGCGTATCCAGCGTCTTCTCATAAGCTGTCCGGAACGTGTCAAGGTTTGCATTTCCGACATAATCATTTGTTCCCATGTGTAAAAATACGATGTCCGGTGTTGTTCCGTTAAGGTCTCCGGTATTCGCCGCAAGTTCCTTCGCACGTTCATATCCGGCCTTCACATTCCCGTCCGGTTTGGAAAGCCAACTGTCGCTGCTGGAATTATTCACAAGGAGCTTCATATCGTACCTTGAAATCACTTGTCCCCACCAGGTCTCTTCCCATTTGTCCAGCAAACCACCGTTGTAGTACGCATTATTCACGGACGTCGTCGTATTCGTTGAACCGCTGTTGGAAACGCCCTGATAGGTACTTAAGGAGTCTCCCAGAACAGACACATACTTCCCTTTCAGTGCTTCTTTTACTTCGTCTCCATGAAGCGCCATATACATATGGTGCGCCACCGCATCCTGTCCGGTCTCCAAGCTGTAATCGGTAAAGTTAAATTCACTCGGGCTCCTCTGTGCTAACCCGACAGGCTGAGATACAACACCCGTTTGCCAACCCCAAGACACGCCACTTTTAAATGTTACAACCTCCGTACCATCGGCATACATGTGATACGTATCATTGTCACGTACCAGAACCAATTCCACACCCGATGTCCAATTCAACTTTAAAAGCTCTCTATCTGCATTTTTGAAACATCCTGCCGGATTCGTTCCTGCTGCATAACTATGGACTTCACCCCTGCCATCTCTAAAGATACCCACAAACGCCATCTTGTCATTTACGGTAAGTGCAAAACCTACCGCACCGCCATAGGTCATGACGTTGTCTGATGTCACCTTGGTTTTCAGTACCCAATATTCACCATTGATATTGGGCATCACAATTTGTCTCATAGCACTATATCGATCGAGAAGTTGCTTATCTGCCGGATTTACCTCGTCTTTCAATTTTGCAAAGTCATTTCCGGCTTGCCCGGTCAGTGTAATTGTCCCATCTGCTGCCATTTTGATACCGGTTCCGGGCGTCTTATTCGTCGTTCTGGAAGCATACTTGTAAGTTATTGTTGCATCTTCACGCAGATATTTGCAAACTTCTTTCAGGTCGCTGACCGCATTTCCGTTCAGGTATACCGTCAGATACGGATTGTCATATCCTACGGTCGGTTCCTTTGCAAGACCTTTGCCGAATTCGGACGTGACCGTCTCTTGCGTTCCATCCGGATACGTAATCTCTACCTGCACAGAGGCTGACAGATACTCAGACACTGCCTCTTCTCCGGTCTCGAACGTATAATCCGCAAACGTTACCACATTCTTTCCCGTCTGCGAGAATCCCATATCCCATGATACATTTCCATTCCAGCCCCAGGCCCAATTTACATTATTGTAGAACTTCAAAACAAGCTCATTGTTTGCAAACAGATAATAGATACCATTGTTCTGTACAAAAACAAGTTCCACACCATTGTTCCAATCAAGCGGCTTCGTCGTTTGATATGTAATCGCTCCCTCTGGATTAGAGCCTGCGTTCCAGCTATAAATATAAGCCTTACCGCTCTTATAGATACCAGCCATTGCCATCTTGTCATTCACAGTAAGTGCAAAGCCTACCGCACCGCTTGTGAAATTGTCCGATGTCACCGTCGCCTTGAGAACAGAATAATTATCTCCCTTTGGAACCAGTATCTGTCGCATGACCGCATCCGCCCAGAGCTTCTTCTTATCTACCGGATTCACCTCATCTGTAAGTTCTCCGTTTTCCATCCGCCCGGTCAGTGTAATTTTCCCGTCCGCACCCATGCTGATTCCGGTTCCAGCTGTCGTGTTCGTCGTTCTTTTACGATAATCATAAGTCACCGTTGCATCCGCTGTCAGATATTTGCATGCGCTCTCCAGATCACTGACAACCGTACCATTCAGATATACTGCCAGGAACGGATTCTCAGCGACCTCCTTCGGTTTCCGCACAAGACCCTCACCAAACACAGCGCTAATCGTTTCCTTCGTTCCGTTCGGATAATTAAACTCCACCTTCACAGAATCCGGAATGCACGCATCAACCGCAGTCGCTCCGGTACGATAAGAATAGTCCGTGTAATTCAGTATATTGTCTCCTTGTTGCGCAAAACCTACCTCGGTACCAATCGTCGCGCTCCAACCATAAGACCAGGTTGTAGTTTTTTCATATATGGCTGCCAGATTGCCGTTTACCAGCAGATAATATGTACCGTCAGACTGTACCAGACTCATCTTCACACCGTTCGTCCAATCCAGCCCGGAACCGACATTGTATGTAATTGCATTTTTGTAAACACCAGCCTGGTAACTGAAGAACGAAGCATTTCCGTTCTTATTGATTCCCATGATTGCCAGCGCGTTGTTCACCTTAACTGCGAATCCGGCCACACCATTCGTGAATCGGTCCGCCGTCACAGTCGTCGTAACGACGGAATACTTGTCGTTACACTTCGTCCAGATTGCACGGGCTGCTCTCTCTTTCCACAGCTTCTCCGTAGGCGTCAAGGGGTTCGCCTCATCCGCAAGCTCACCACCATCGCTCCGCCCGGTCAGCTTAACGGTTCCGTCTGCGGCAACTACCACATCACTGCCCACACCATTGAGATTGGTGGTGGAGCAGTCATAGTCAAACCGCAATGTCACATCGTTAATCAGATACTTATCCCACGCACTGCTCAGATTGACCTTTGTGCCGTTAAGATAAGCAGAAACCGCAAAGAAGTTATCGCTCATCACTCCGCGAAGGCTTCCTTGAAGCCCCTTTCCAAACAGCGCCGTCAGCTCCTGTGTCCTGCCGTCCAGATATTTCACCGTCACGGTAGATTTTTCTCTCAGGCTTGCCTTCACCGCTGCTTCGCCGGTACGGTAGGAATAGTTCGAATAATTCAGGATATTATCGCCCGTCTGGGCAAAACCTACCGCTGTCCCCAACTTCGCGTTCCAGCCATAAGACCAGGTTTTATCCGTCTCGTACACCGCAGCCATCTTTCCGTCCACAATGAGGTAATACGTGCCGTTGGACTGTACCAGGCTCATCTTCACACCATTTGTCCAGTCCAGACCGGAACCAACGTTATACGTCACCGCATTTTTATAAACACCAGCCTGGTAACTGAAGAACGAAGCATTTCCTTTCTTATCGATTCCCACGATTGCCAGCGCGTTGTTTACCTTAACTGCGAATCCGGCCACACCATTCGTGAAACGGTCTGCCGTCACAGTCGTCGTCACGACAGAATACCTGTCATTACACTTCGTCCAGATTGCGCGGGAAGCTCTCTCCTTCCACAGCTTCTCCGTAGGCGTCAGGGGGTTCGCTTCATCCGCAAGCTCACCGCTATCACTCCGCCCGGTCAGCTTCACCGTTCCGTCTGCGGCAACTGCCACATCACTGCCCACGCCATTGAGATTGGTGGTGGAGCAGTCATAGTCAAACCGCAATGTCGCATCGTGGAGCAGATACTTCGCCCACTCACTGTTTACATCGACCTTTACACCATCAAGGTACGTGGCAACCGCAAAGAAGTCATGGCTCATCACTCCGTTTAATGTACCTTTTAGACCTTTGCCGAAGACTGCCGGCACCGTAGCTTTCTTGCCATCCAGATAAGTAACTTTGACACTTACCCAGTTAGGCAAACCTGCATTGCGGTTAAAGTCGATATCCCATTCCGTCCTGCCGGTAGAGCCGTACTTCACCATGCCCACCGCATTCTCCGGTCCGGCAGCGAATACATAGGCGATACGCTTGTTCAGCGTCTCTAAGTTATTCGCACCCCAAACTATGGTAGTCCCATTCAGCAGCTTCATTCCGGACGAATCAAACACTGCCTTGAGTACGCCATTTTTGTTATACAGCAGGATTACATTCTGGAAACGCACCAGCTTAAAGGTAAGCTTACCTGCCGTCTCCGGCCACTTCCATCCGCCAAACCCTCCGATGCAAAGTTCCTCTGTTGTATTGCCGGTCGAAGCCCCTGTCGCAACGATTAGACCGTCCGGATTCCGGCTGTTCGACTTAAATACGATACAGCCCTTTCCTCCGGTAATCGCGATTCCGCTCAGGTTATTGCCTTTGCCCAGGTCCTCAATATCCAGCGTTACGTTCATCACATACTGACTTGCAACATGATTCCGGAAGTAAGTAAAGCAGCCCCGTCCTGTCGTATAATAGTTCCCGGTGGCTTCATTGTAATCCAGTTTCGCCTTCGTCGTTACTTTGTTGCCGTTTACGACCACTGTTCCGCCAAATTCATTCTCCTTCAGCACCACGGTCATAGTATAGCTTGCATCCTTTGCTACGCTTTCCTTCTTACCGTCCATATTCACGGAGGTTGTATTATTATTGAGCGTAAAGCTTGCCCGGTAGGTACGGTAATCATCCGACGTAATCTCCAGGGAGTACGTTCCTCCGACTTTCAGCGTCCTCTTCCCTACCTTATAAGTCCCTGCCTTGGGCAGTGAAAGAATGATATTACCGTTTGAGTTCGGTTTTCCCTTATAGATGAGCAACGGATTATTCTGTCCGGCAATCTTATACTCTGCCGCATGCACCGCTTCACCGGCCTCATTCCGTAACAGAATCTGTGTATCCACCAGTGCTTCGTCACCGATTGCGGTAAACGTACCAACGAAGTCCACATCACAGGTTGGCGTATAGACATATTCCCCATCCTTTAAGTGCGCCACAAGCTCATCGTACATATCCTTCCCATTTACGGTAAAATCTGTCAGGATACATCCGGATGCCGGGATTACGGTAAGTGTGATGGAGTCCCCTTTCTTCACAGCTTCCAGGCTGGTCAGCACAGACCCGCGCGCCTTGACGCCCGAGGTCGTCACAAAGTATACATACTTAGAAAGGATTTTACGCAAATCATCCGTCTTGCCTGAATAATCCGTATACTTCCAGTCAGAAAAGGTTGCTGCACCGTTCGTGAACAATCCGACATAACTTGCATCTTCCAAATCGCCGATATACTCATATCCCCAGTATTCATCATTGTAGAAATAGAAAAGATATGCACCTTTCTTTATTACCTTAAGCCGGATTGTATCTGCCGTATACCCCTTTTCGATCACCGTCTCCGAAGCTCCGGCCTTGTTCTCCCAGTGATAGGCATCCGTCTCCTGCCAGGTTGCAAGCGACACGGAATTTCCGGATGCAATCGTCTTGCCCATCACCCCGTAGAAATTATAGGTACTGCTGTTCTGATATACGACAAAACCACAGCGGTTATTGATATTCAACTCCGTCTTCAACGGAAGAATCGTCGTTTCCGCGATAAAATCCGTGGAATATCCTCCTTTCAGCCAGAGTACCTGCAGCCGCTCCTCCGTCGCAGTCGCTGTCTCCTTGCCATTCTTAGTTGCGATCGTCCATTGATCCGACGCTGCAGGTCCCTCCGTCGCATGTCCGACTGTCTCGGAATCATAGTCTACGATCAGTCCGCCCTTATCGAAATGGAAGTATGTCTCAAACTGCCATTCTTTCGTGAAAGACGCCGCAATCTGTGAACCTCCGGCATTGTCACCGGCGCCACGAGCTTGATAGCTCACATAGATTTCCACCGCCTCCGGAACTCCATCCTCACCCAGTTCTTCCTCCGTATAATGAAGATCCTCCCAGGTTAGAAACAGCTCCGCAGATATGCCGTTCGTATCTCCGCTGTTCAGCTCGCCATCCACATAAGCCTTTCCCTGATAGGGCGTCTCCCGGAAGGAGCGGCATGTTTTCGCATCGATCTCTAAAAACGCATGTCTTGTCGTTGGAAAACTCAGACCATAGTTATTCTGGGCGTACATAATCTCATCTTTCTTGGTAATAATTACTTTAAAGGAAGAATTCGACCCATACGCATGGCGCAACTTCCAAATGACATTTTTATCGAGCGCCTCTAAGCCAACGTACAGCCCCTTCTCAGTAAATACAGTGGTAGCCGTCATCTTCACTCCATTTTCCATTTGGACAAGCTGTCTCTGTCCTTCCCAGGCTTTCTCGTCCAGCTTGCCGTCAATGACCATTCCCTCGTCCGTTTCCCTTCCGAACGGCTTCTTGTAAGTCCACTGATACGTCTCCCCTTCGGGAATCTTATCCTCACCGTTCATTAGGAAGTACAGTCCGGCGGTCACTGCCGCCGCCAGCAATACAATAAGACAAACAACCAGTATGATTTTCTTTCTCCTCCCCTTCTCGGGAAGGGTGTTTGCATTATTCTCCATACTCATTCCTCCATCACTTTCCAAGTACCACAAGTTCCGACAGGCGAAGCTCTTCTCCGTCTCCAAGCATGTCATCCTCATCAAACTCGATTACAATCTTCGATACCTTAATCTCATCAAACGTCGCCAGTGCTGCCGATCCCGCCTGCAGACGACTCAGGTCGCTTATAGTATACGCCTCTACATTATACGGCAAATCCGTAATGACACATTCCGTCGCTGTACCCGAATGCCAAGAGGGAGATTCCGCCAGCGTAAACGTAATCTTTGAAACAGACCGGAACGTATTCGCATATGTATAGGAATTATATAGGAATATACCGCGCACACTCACCGGCTGATCATAGGTCAGTGTAATCGTGGTCGCATTCTCCTTTGCGGCAAATTCCCTGTCTGCAAAGAGCCCATTCACAACCATCATGCCGTCTGTCAAATATTTCAACGTATCGCCCGCAACATTTGTTGCATCTACCGTTGCCTCGGAAGCAATATTCCGATATCCCGTATATACGGAAGGCAATGGCTGTAAGGAAGTCGTCGGGCCATTCACCACCGGAACAGGGAAACTTAAACTATCATCCAGATACTGCCAGCTTACAGAGGCCAACGCATAAAAACGTCCCTGGTCCACTCCGGCGAAAGGAGCCTGACGCTCACAATGGCAGCACCACAGTTCTCCATCCACATTCAGGAACTGTACATGCCCCAGATTCGACATGAAGTTGTTTGCCTCCTTATCGACACCCAGAACCGTTGCCCCCTGCTCCTCCGTCGGCTTCACAAATCCGCCGAGCGGATCATAAGAATAGGCCATCTGTACATCATAGTAATAATTATCTACCCCACGGACAGCATATGTAAGGATATAGACTGTTTTTCCATCCTTATCCGTGGTCGTCAGCATCTGCGGTCCTTCCACGATTGTAGCGCTGTTTCCGTTGGGTGAATTCTCCCTCTGTGTTCCATCCTCATAATACGTATACCTTGTCCAGCTCGTCTGCAGATGCCGCGGGTAATTAGGATCATTCTCCGTCTCGCCACGATATGTCACACGGACAAATTCCTTGCCTGTCTCACCCTGGAACAATTCGTTTTCCGCCTCCGCTTTCATGTACCCCGGAACCAGCATGGAGATCGTGGAATAGTCGGGGGTAATCATATCCTTCATCTTCATTCCCCACACGGTATTTCCGTCGATATTACCGGTGGAGATATGCTTCACGAAATAGATATACAATTCTCCGTTAAGAAAGACAGGATGAATGTCAATGGCTGCAAATACCTCATCCTTTTCTGCGAAATCCCCACGTTTCCTATATGCATCCGTGTAAAAGTAATCGTCACATTCCTTGTCAATCATAATGGCGGGATTCACGGAGGTCACAACCTCTCCGTTCGGGTTCTTCGCCGACGCATTACCATATACATTCTCTGAGGTGACAAGCCGGAACGGTCCCGCCGGTGTGTCACTTACTGCCACGCCGAGATAGAAACGATCGAACGTAGCCGTCGAACTTGAATAAAGTTTCTTTATGCCATTTACCGCCACACCGTCATTGATTTGTGAACATGCTGAGAAGTAGAGATAATACTTGTTTGTTGCAGAATCATAGATGCATTCAGGTGCCCATACCTGATCCAGCACCCATTCATCGTTCTCCACGAGCAGTCCTAAACCATTATCAACTTCGCCGCAGGGTTCCCAGTCATTTAAGTCTTTCGAGCGTGTAATCATCACATGTGCCTTATAGGCAGCCTCCCCCGTCTTTTCAGACGGTGTCTTTCCGTCTGCCGTAGACGGTACTCTGTTGTGTACGCCGCCTGCCGTACAATACTGGTAGAAATAACCACCATATTCTTCCTTGTTGTCTACGCTCAGCCCGGCCGCTTCTTCCTCACTCACATAGATGAAACCGGAATCACCGCCCTGGAAATCCGTCATATTTCGATACAGAAGCGATGTGTCATACCCTTCCTCCAGATTCATTCCGTCAAACCGGGACAATTCAAACATCCCCTCACTGTCACTGTCACCGTTTCCGGAACCGGAACAGCCGGATGTACCGAGTCCACATACGAGCATGACCGCCAGTGCAAGCGCAGTACACTTCTTCGTTCTCATTCGCATTTTCCTTTTCATAATCCCATCAGAGCTCTATACCCTGACCACTCACTTCCTTCCTATCATATTTATTTATGTTTTATCCGATACTTCCGTCCACCGCTACCCTTTCAAGCCGGAGGTGACCGCCATACTTGACAGAAGATGCTTCTGCGCAAACAGATACAGAAGCAGCAGCGGAGTCATCGCAATCACACAACCTGCCATACGAAGCGGCCAATCCTGCACATATGCCTCTGCAAAGAAAGCCAGTGAAATCTGCAACGTATACTGACTTGCATCCTGCAGATAGAGCAGAGGCTCCAGATACTGGTTGTACCCGCCAATAAAGTCCAGCACAAGCTGTGCAATGAGTGCAGGCTTTGAGACCGGCAACATAATCTTCACAAATATCCCGAAGTTTCCAAGACCGTCCATCCTTGCCGCTGACATCAGATCATCCGGAATCCCCGTATAGAACTGCCGAAGGAAGAAGATGATGCCGATGCTTCCCATCATTCTGGGTACCATAAGCGGCAATACCGTATTAATCCAGCCAAGCTTGTCAAAGAGCAGGAAAGAAGCAATCACTCCTACTGTATTCGGAAGCGTAAGCGAAAACATCAGAATCGAAAACATCGGCTTCTTCAATACAAACTCTGTTTTCGCGTATGCAAATGCCGCCATTGCGCTGACATACACGCCCACGATACAGCTCGGGATATAAATCTTGAGTGTATTCCACAAAGATACAAGCAGATTATTTCCGGCAGTCTTTCTGGTAAATGCCGTAATATAGCTCTTCACAGTCAATCCCAGCTTCGGCCACCACGAAAATGCAGCATTGTTCGATTCTACCGACGAGGTCAGGGAAGTAATGAGCATGATGTATATGGGAAGCAGAACAAAACACACTACCAAAAGAATCGCCAGCAGGGAGCCCAGCTTTAACTCTCTGAACTTCCGTCTTCTGCTCTGCCTGCGTTCCTCTTCATTCACTGTCCGAATTGCATTATTCTCAACCATATTGTTTCGTTTCTCCTTCCTAGTCATAATGAACCCACTTCTTGCTGAGGATAAAATTCAGCCTCGTAATAAGCGCGATAAACATTGCCGTAACCCAGCTTAGTGCACAGGCCATACCAAATCCCATGGTAGGCGTATATACAAATGCCATCCGGTAAATATAGTACACCAGCGTTACCGCCGCATTGCCGGGACCCACACCGTTCGTTGTAATAACCTGCATGAGCGACTGCTCCTGCAATGCCCCAATCAGATTCATCGTAAGGCAATAGAATAACGTAGGCGTAAGCGCAGGAAACTTAATCTTCCAGAACACCTGCATCTCATTCGCCCCATCAATCCGCGCAGCTTCCACCAGTGTCCGATCGATATTCGCAAATGCCGCATCCAGCAGCACCACATTCGTTCCGGACATCCAAATGCCAATAATCAGCACGGCAGGCCGGAAATAAGCCGGATTGCTGAAAAACGGCATTTTTGCAATATTCAGTGCCTCCAGAAAGCTGTTAATCACACCGTAATTTTCCTCAAATATCCACTGCCAGGCCAGCGTAACTGCCACACCTGAGCAAACCTTCGGAATAAACAGAATCGCGCGCCAAATCTTATATCCTTTTACCTTCCTATCCAGCAGATTGCTTAGGAACAATACCAATATCAGATTGATTGGTACGGAAAGGCAGAAAAATAGTGTATTCCGTATGGAAGTCCAAAGCATATTGGACTTCCATATTTCCACATAATTCCGCAATCCTACAAATTTCGCCATGGAAAAATTGTAGGAATGCAGTTCCGTAAACGATATCAACAATGCCGCGATCATGGGCGTTACCCAAAACAGCAGAAAGCCAAGAAACGGTGGAAACGCCATCGCCGTGTTGATGATATTATCTCTCCAGAATCTGCGACGTTTCGATTGTTCCGGCGTCAGACTCTTTTCATTTTTTGTATTCTTTTTGTACATCGTTCCTGCCCCTATCTGCTATACTTCCTGTAGTTCTTCAGGTAACGGTTCGTTCTGGTCACCACTGATCCGGAACCGTACGAATAATCATCCTTTCCTTTCAGCCATTCCTTGTACGTCATCGTTCCGTTTCTCACATATGAATTCAAATCGATACACCAAGCCTCCACCCAGAGAGTATCCGGCATATACCACCAGTCGCCCGGTCTCGCATATTCCAGTTCGTCGCTGAATGCCCGCACATTCTGTGGTGCAGTTCCGGCATCAAACTGTAACTCATCAATCAGAGACTTCTGATTCGGGAAGAACCCAAGTTTTGCACGAACTCTTTGTCCGTCCGGTCCCGCCATCCATTTCATAAATGCAACGGCTTCCTGCAGGTTCTGTGAATTAGGACGTGCCACCATATTGATTGTATTGGAATGCCCTGCCAATTTGCCACGTGCCGCCACAGTATCACAATCCGGATCCGCCGGATCGCTATATTGCTTATAAACGGCAAGCGGCGCCACATCCCATTCAAAGCCTCTTTCTTTCGCCTGCTCGGAAAGGTCTTTCATATATACGGAAGACTGCATAAGCAGAGCCAATTTTCCGGAGAAGAAATAGTTCATGGATGTTCTTGTCGAAAATACATTTGGATTCGGAGAAACATTCAGACCGCTTGCCCCATCAACATCCGTTTTCTTTGTCGCCCCCAACCGAAGGTATCTGTTGAACGCCTCCCGTGTACTCGGAAGCTCTGACAGAACGGAAGTATCGCCCTTCGCAAGTTCTGCCGTAATGCTTCCCCATATGCCGGCCTTATCGCCTCCGGTTGCATATTCTCCGGCGGAATCCATCTTCAGATTCGCATTATTGTGATAGTATTCGCCGTTATCATCCGGAACCAGAACCTCGTCATTCTGTATATCCATCTTGTCTACAAAGGAAATGGTCTCGCCACCCTGATACACTTTCCCGGTTCTTCCGGTGAACGTTTGTCCTTCTTTCACAACGTAATTTGGATTGGGGTCAAGCAGAGAGAAGTTCCATTCGCCCTCGCCCGTCAAATCGTTCAGGCAGTCACCTCCTACCGACCATCCGTAATTGAACCAGTTCTCGGTAAAGTATCCGTAAGTTGTGCCATAATCTGTTACCGGGTTCTCTGCAGTAGAGCTCTTTCCCGGATTATATTCTGCGGAAAAGATCATCGCCAGGTCTTCCACTTCGTCCCAGTTCATGGCAATCCGGTTGTTGAATACAGCCAGTTCCTCATTTGGATCAAACGCCACCCATTCTTTTGTCTTGTTTCCATTGTAGTAATACGGAAACTCACTGCGATAATAGCCCTTCGCCGGAATTGTAACATTCTCGTCGATGCCATAATCTTTCTTATACTTTCCGGTGTTATCCGCAATCTCATTTTTATTCCATGCTGCCAAATCCTCTTCATCCACACTAATCACAATGACACCTGCCTCTTCCAGCATGGATTTATTGTAATAAATCGCTGTCGGCTGTGCATCCAGTGGTAATCCGTAGAGAGGATCACCTTCATTGG
Organism: uncultured Eubacteriales bacterium; assembly: GCA_900316755.1. GTDB lineage: Bacteria > Bacillota > Clostridia > Lachnospirales > Lachnospiraceae > Faecalimonas. The sequence goes on along the minus strand of ONED01000018.1, from coordinate 14,378 downwards.
AAGTGTTTGTCTCCACATCAAAACGCAGACGGCTGACCGTCGTTTCCATGATATCGCCCAGATCAATATCCGTCACTGCGTCAAACTCTTCTTGAATACTGGAGATATACCCGGCACTTATCCATGCCTTAAATTCAGAATCGCTAATGTGATAAACATCCGGACCTGTGGTGCTGTTCGCAGATATTTTGATTGTATCCTGATAAGACGCCAACGGTTTCTGGGATATCTGCACATAGATTCCATGTTCCTTGCCATAAGTATCGTTAAACTCCTCTGTACAGCGTGTAAACATATCCAACTGAGCAGAGGAACCGGATACCCAATACTGAATCACCGTATCACCTGATGAGCTGCCTCCGTTTCCGCAGCCTGACAGTCCCAGCGACATGGAAACCGCCATCGCGCCGCACAGGCACGCACTAACAATTCTCGTTAAAACTTTTTTCTTCATTTTGCTTGCTCTCCTTTTCATCTCTTAAATATGTCTTCTATTTCTTCCAAACTGAACTTTGGTTTATGATCCGTATCCAGCAGACCATTGACTTCCTGCTCTACATCCGTCAACTGGGTGTAGCACCAGCCGACAACTTCTGTCTGCTCCAGATTCTCCATAAGTTTCTTCAATCTGGTAATGAACTCCGTCTTCGATGTTTCTTGCCTGCCGTATCCCCAACCGCTTTCCGACGTCATCGCAATACCACCAAATTCTGTGAGCATGACCGGTTTATCTCCGATCTGCTCCCCCTCTGCCATAATTCTTCTGCCTGCCGGGCAGGAGGCTCCGTCGATTGCCACATAATCCGTCTTGAAATTTTCTCCGTAAGGCGCATAATCGTGAACTCCCACAATATCGGTAAGCTCCAGGTTCTCCCAGCCGTCATTCGTAACCACCAGCCGGTTTCGATCCAGTGCCTTGCAGAGATGATAGATACTGCGCGCCAGATTCTGCTGAGCCTGATTATGAAGAACTTCCTTGATGCCCCAGCTCTCATTAAAAGGCACATATGCAACAACCGAGGGATGGTTGTACACCTTATCAATAAGTTCCATCTGCAGCCGTGTAAGCTCCGCAATCTCGCGACGGTCAAAAATATACCCGCTGGGTGTCTCAGCCCAGGTGAAGAATCCCAGCACATCCGCATAATAATAGAAATACGGATCCTCCACCTTCTGGTGTTTGCGCGCCCCATTGAATCCATACTGCTTTGCCAGCAGAATGTCCTCTTTCAGACTCTCACAGGACGGAGCTGTCATGCCACCGTTACGCCAATACCCCTGATCTAAAACCAGCTTAAACTTTACAGGCATATCGTTCAGATAGATTTTCCCGTCAGCGCTATGTATCTTTCGGAAAGCAAAGTAGGTCTTTACCTCATCCACTGTTTCCCCATCTTTCTTCAGGGTAAGCTGTACCCGGTACAGATTCGGGTGCTCCGGCGACCACAGATGTCCGTCCCAGATAAGATCCGGTTTCTCATAAGACGTAAGAAGCTTTATTCGCTTTCGGTTCCCGATTCCGCAGGAAAACTCATAACTTCTACTATCCGGCGTCGTGACCTTAGCACAAGCCTCGTCAGCAATTCCCTCCGCCAGTTCCAGTTCAAACTCTGCTGTGGTTCGTTCTACATCGGGTGTAATCCGTATGGATGTGATATAGTCCTCTCCATAGCCTTCCATCCACACGCTCTGCCAAATTCCGGTTGTCTGGTAATACCAGCAGCGGCTTGTCTGTTCATTCCAATCCTGCTTTCCCCGCGGCACATTCGCCGAAAGATCATCATAGACCCTGATTTCAATCTCCTGTGACCCGGATGGTTTCAGGTAATCTGTGATATCCGCACTGAAAGCCCCGTAGCCTCCCGTATGGGAAGTTGCAAATCGTCCATTTACCCACACCGTTGTCTGGTAATCGCACGCCAGGAACCGCAATCGGATCCTTTTCGCCTTCTTGAGCTCCTCATTCAGTTCAAACTCCCTTTTATACCAAACCTCTTTATGAACTGCCTTATCATTTATTCCACTCAGTTCACACTGATACGCGAAAGGAACATTTATCTTCCGCATATACGCTGTTTCCTCTCCGAACCGGAAATCCCAATATCCATTCAGCGTCTGCCAACAGCTGCGCTGTTCCTGCGGATTGGGAAATTCCGTCCGAATCTGCATTTGTTCTGACATTTCTGTCTCTCCTTTTCTGCCAATAATTCTCTCATGTTTCTGTTACTTGTTTCTGTTTAGCCACCTCCCTTTCCGAGCTCCTCATGTCTCAGCCGATGCTCTACCATGACCCTGATTGCCTGTTCATAATCCCCGAATTTCTCGCCAAACAGATTGATACCGCCCACATTCTCTGCGTCAGGCTTAATACCAATCCGAAGTGTAAAATAATCATTTTTATCCAGATGTAATTCCGACACCTTTAAGGCGGACATCTTATTCCCATCCAGATAGACGCCATGCTCATTGACCCTGACTGTTTTCAGGAGTCCATATTGGGTAGAAATATCCGGCCACCAGCCCGGATTCAGCCTTCCTCTTCTTCCGCCGAAATCTCCCGGGGATGTCCATGTACAGAGTTCCTTGCCGTTCACCCAGAAAGTAATATCACTGGTCCAGTCATTTCGGTAGTTCGGAACCTCTGAACACAACTCCATGCTGAATGCTAATTCGAGCGCCTCTTCGTCTGCAAGATAATAATTCGGAATTCGATATTCCAGATACCCTTCCGCCAGCCAGATAATCTGCGCATTCCCTCGCTCAGGACTATAGAAAACCCCCGGATTATCATCAACACCTATCAGATTCTCCGCAGACGCCATGCCACAGCTTGGCACTGCTTTACAATCTGTGAAGCTCCCAATCGGAATCTGTAACTGTGTATTCGTTGTCGCAGACACATCCTGAGGCACTGTGCATTTTATCGTAATCTCATCCACCTTACGGCTGACAATTTTTGTCGTCCCACGGGATGCCGGTTTTTCTTGTACATTTATCATTTTTGCATCCTGCAGACTCTTCACATGAAAAGCCGCATTCGAAAGTGGTATCCTAAGCTTCTGTGCAATCTCAGAAATGTTATAGCTCTGTTCATCTACAAGTCTTAAAATATCCCTCCTTACCTTCGAAGACAAGGCTGCCATTATCTTCTCCAGGGCTTCATCATCTTCTTCGTTCAACGATAAACATACATATCTTGACACGACACATTCCCCCTTCATTTGTTTCAACAAAAGTTGTGATTAAATCTATCTCAATTGCAACTTTTTTTGAACATTATTACTCATTTTTTTGTGTTTTATTTCTTTTATTTGTATATTATCACCATAGGTATATCGTGTCAACACACTATAATTAAATTGTTTGAAATTATATTTTCTGTTACAATATTGTTTGGAATAAAAAAGAAGTCGAGAACATCCTCAATAGCTGTATGTTACTCGACTCCTAAAGTACTAGATTTTGAGAAAAACGACGTAAGTCAGGTTGTATGTTATAGAACAGATGTATTTTCCTTGCAACGAATTTTACTCTACAATCGCAATCCGCATCATATTGCTCATGCCTTCTCTTGTTTTCTTTCCATTTGGAGAAGGAATCCCTGCTGTCAAAACCACAATATCTCCCACTTCCACGATTCCTTTCGCTTTCGTCAGCTCAATTGCTTCTTCGCAAATCTCCTCTGTTGAATTATGCGGAAAGGATTTTATTGGGTAAACCCCTCTGTAAATCTGCATTCTGCGAAGAGTTTCTTCATTTGGTGTAACCCCGACAATCATCGCCTCCGGCTTGAATTTAGAGACTACCCTTGCGGTTGCGCCTGTGGCCGACGGCGTAATAATGCACTTTGCCCCCAAATTGGCAGCGGTAGCCACGGAGGAATATCCAATGGCACTGGAAATACTCTTTTTGCGGTTTTCCTGCGCTTTTTCAAGTAACGCCTGATAATCCAGATGTTTTTCAGTATTCTTTATAATTTCCACCATCATCTGCAAGGCTTCCAGTGGATATTTCCCCTGTGCGGTTTCTCCGGATAGCATCACAGCATCTGTTCCATCATATACTGCGTTGGCAACATCCGTCACTTCTGCTCTTGTCGGTCTCGGATTTCTCATCATGGAATCCAGCATCTGCGTCGCGGTAATCACCGGTTTATAGCTGTCATTACATTTTTGAATTAACCATTTTTGCAGATATGGTACTTCTTGTGGCGGAATCTCAACACCTAAATCTCCCCGGGCAACCATCACGCCGTCTGCACAATGCAGAATTTCATCGATGTTTTTAATTCCTTCTGCATTTTCAATCTTCGCAATAATCGGAATGTATGGCGCATTGCATTCTTTGAGCAGCGCTTTGATTTCCAGAATTCCTTCTGCGGAACGAACAAAGGATGCCGCAATAAAATCCACTCCCTGTTCCACACCAAACAGAATATCTTCTCTGTCCTTCTGCGTCAAAGCAGGAAGTCTCACCGGAACATTCGGCACATTGACTCCTTTTCTCTGCCCAAGCTCGCCTCCGTTGATAACCGTACAGACAATGTCGGTATGGATAATATTTCTTACCTGAAGTTCGATTAGTCCATCGTCAATCAAAATCGTTTTCCCGATTTCCACATCTTCCGCAAGACCATCATACGTAATGGAAACCCGTTTCTCATCCCCCACAATCTCTTCTGTGGTGAGAACAAAGGTCTGCCCTTCCTCCAAAAGAACCTTGCCGCCATTTTTTAAAAGTCCGGTGCGGATTTCCGGTCCTTTCGTGTCCAGTAAAATAGCCACCGGTCTTCCCGTTTCCTCCCGAATCGCTTTCAGCATATCCATTCTGCTCTTTTGTTCCTCATGATCTCCGTGGGAAAAATTGAAACGGGCAATATCCATTCCGTTTTCCACCAATTTTTTCATCAGATCCTTATCATTCGTGTTCGGTCCCATCGTGCAGACAATCTTCGTTTTCTTCATCCCATTTCTCCTGTCTTTCATTTTATTTGATGTGTTCGTGTGTAAATAAATGGTCCTGACAATACTCGTGATTTCCTTTACACTTTGAGCAATAGCGGAACTGCAATTCCGGATGTTCAAGGTCGGTGCGTCCGCATACTGTACAGCGATGTCTTGCACCGTCTGCACCTGCTATGTTTTTCTTTCCCTCCTTGACTGCCTTATGATACATATGTTTTCTGTGTATTTCCTTTGGTCTGAATCTCCTCATAGTTCTCATGGAGAAGAAAAAGAACAGGAAATTCAATATAGATACAAACGCTGCCACCGCATTTGCCTTGTAATACAGTCCATAAATCCCACCACCATATGCCGGAAGAAATGCCTGCAGGATTGCATAGGCAAAGTAAGCAGCATCTATCCATGCCAGATATTTCACCTTGACCGGAAGAACCGCAAACAGATAGAACTGCTGATTCGGGTACAGTGCAGCGTAGGCAAAAAACAAAGACAGATTTAAATACCCGGTGCCCATTTGAAGTGACACACCGGTCATCGCGTACGTAAGCAGTGCTGCAATCACATGAAGGAGTACCCCGGTAAAAAAGTACAGATTAAACCGGAAAGTTCCCCATGCATATTCCAATTCTCTCCCAATCATGTAATATAAATACAGCGTAAATACCACAAATAACAGATTGGTTGCCGGAGGCTGTATCAAAAACGTCAAAATTCTCCAGACCTGTCCATGCAGAATCGCATATGCGTCCAAAGACAGATACTGATAGTAAAAATCTCCTGCAAACAGATTCAAAGCAAAACCAAATGCATATAAAATAATAATATAGTACATCAGATTCGGAATGGCATATTTTCCGATTTTTCGTTCTAACTTGTTTATCCAGTTCTCCATAACTCTCGCTCCTTCATTTTTATACCATAGCTATTGTATCTTTCCTGCTCTGCTTTTGTCAATCCGGAGACAGGAATTTATATAACTTTTACAATCTCCTCCTTGCTATTTGCATAAGATTGGGGTAAAATTATTATCGAAGTTTTTTCACTTAAACATACATATATATAGAACAAAAGATGGTTTTTATGAAGGAGTACATATATGAGTATAAGCAAAAACAATCAATATACCATGGGGATTGACATCGGTTCCACTACCGTTAAAATTGCCATTCTGAATGAAGAAAATGAGGTACTGTTTTCCGACTACGAACGGCATTTTGCAAATATTCAGGAAACCCTCTCTGACTTATTGGGTCGTGCAATCTATAAGCTGGGAGCAATTCGCGTTTCTCCGGTCATTACCGGCTCCGGTGGACTTACACTGGCGAATCATCTGGAGGTTCCATTCGTGCAGGA
>ONED01000018.1:0-8045 GCA_900316755.1 uncultured Eubacteriales bacterium | reverse complement strand
GAACAACGTATGAACGGGATTTGTGCCGGAGGTACCGGTTCTTTCATTGACCAGATGGCGTCTCTTCTTCAGACCGATGCAACCGGACTGAATGAATACGCCAAAAATTATAAAGCACTTTATACCATCGCAGCCCGCTGCGGGGTATTTGCAAAGACGGATATTCAGCCGCTTATCAACGAAGGAGCAAGTAAAGAGGATTTGGCTGCATCCATTTTTCAGGCAGTGGTAAACCAGACCATCAGTGGACTTGCCTGCGGAAAACCCATACGGGGACACGTGGCTTTCTTAGGTGGTCCGCTCCACTTTTTATCCGAGCTTCGCACTGCATTCGTCCGTACGTTGAAACTGGATGACGAACATACGATTGTTCCGCACCGCTCTCACTTGTTTGCTGCCATCGGTTCTGCATTGAACTCGAAAAAAGATATGGATATTTCTCTTCAGGATATGCAGACCCGTCTTTCGAACCATATCCACATGGATTTTGAAGTAGAACGGCTGGAACCGCTTTTTGCAACAGAAAAAGACTATCAGGAATTTACGCAAAGGCACGCAAAACATCAGGTGCCCGTCGCAGATTTAGCTACATACAGGGGCAACGCTTTTCTTGGCATTGATGCCGGCTCGACCACGACAAAGGCGGCTCTGGTAGGGGAAGACGGAACGCTCCTTTACTCGTTCTATCACAGCAATGATGGGAATCCTCTGGGCACAACGATTTTGGCCATCAAGGATATTTACAGCAAATTACCGGAAGGTGTCAAAATCGTCCATTCCTGCTCCACCGGCTACGGAGAGGCATTGATTAAGGCGGCTCTTTTATTGGATGAAGGAGAGGTAGAAACGGTGTCCCACTACTATGCCGCCTCCTATTTTGAACCGGATGTGGACTGCATTCTGGACATCGGCGGTCAGGACATGAAGTGTATCAAAATCAAGAACCAGACGGTAGACAGCGTACAGCTCAACGAAGCCTGCTCTTCCGGTTGTGGTTCCTTCATTGAGACCTTCGCTAAATCCTTAAATTACAGCGTAGAGGATTTTGCACATGAGGCGCTCTTTGCCACACACCCGATTGACCTGGGAACCCGCTGTACGGTATTTATGAATTCTAAAGTAAAACAGGCGCAGAAGGAAGGAGCTTCTGTTGCAGACATCTCTGCAGGACTGGCTTATTCTGTCATCAAAAATGCGCTTTTTAAAGTCATTAAAGTATCTGATGCTTCCACACTGGGAAAAAACATCGTGGTACAGGGCGGAACTTTCTATAACGATGCAGTTCTTCGCAGCTTTGAATCGATCGCAGGCTGTCAGGCGGTTCGTCCTGACATTGCCGGGATTATGGGTGCATTCGGTGCTGCTCTCATTGCCAGAGAGCGTTATAAGGAAGGTCAGGAAACTACCATGCTCCCCATTGAGGAAATTGAGACACTGGAATATGGCACCAGCATGGCAAAATGTAAGGGCTGTACCAATAACTGCCGTCTCACAATTAATAAATTCAGCGGCGGTCGGAAATTGATTACCGGAAACCGTTGCGAGCGCGGTCTGGGGAAAGAAAAAAAGGAATCGGATGTTCCGAATTTATTTGACTACAAGCTGCACCGCTATTTTGACTACGAGCCGTTACCAAAAAAGGAGGCATCAAAGGGAACCGTTGGTCTTCCGCGCGTCCTTAATATGTACGAAAACTACCCGTTCTGGTTTACATTTTTCCATACGTTGGGGTTCCGTGTGGTACTCTCTCCGGCTTCAAACCGCAAGATTTATGAGCTGGGAATCGAGTCCATCCCCAGTGAATCGGAATGTTATCCGGCAAAGCTTGCCCACGGGCACATCAAATGGCTGATTGATCAGGGCGTGTCCTTTATCTTCTATCCCTGCATTCCTTATGAACGCCAGGAATTTAAAGATGCAGACAACCATTATAACTGTCCGATTGTAACGTCCTACGCGGAAAATATCAAAAACAACATGGACGAGATTACCTCTGGAAGCGTGAATTTTAAAAATCCGTTTCTCTCATTCAAGAGCGAGGAAACCATTTCCAGCCGTCTCATAGAGGAACTTGCGGAAGAATTTTCTCTTACACCGGAAGAAATCAAACATGCGGTACATCTCGCATGGGAAGAGCTTGCAGCCTGCCGTGAGGATATGAGAAGAAAAGGGGAAGAAACCCTTGCATACCTTGACAAGACCGGAAAACGGGGAATTGTCCTTGCAGGACGTCCGTATCACATTGACCCGGAAGTAAACCACGGAATTCCGGAACTGATTACTTCCTATGACATTGCTGTGCTGACGGAGGATTCCATTTCCCACTTAAATCCGGTGGAACGCCCGCTTATTGTCATGGACCAGTGGATGTACCATTCCAGGCTTTATGCAGCGGCAAACTTTGTAAAAACCAGAAATAATCTGGATCTCATCCAGTTAAATTCCTTTGGTTGCGGTTTGGATGCGGTCACCACAGATGAGGTTTCCGATATTCTGACAAAGTCCGGAAAAATTTATACTTCACTGAAAATTGATGAAGTAAATAACTTAGGCGCTGCCCGAATTCGTATTCGTTCTCTTCTTTCTGCCATACGCGTGCGGGAGGAAAAACAGATTGTGAGGGAAATTGCACCGTCTTCGATTACAAAGATACCATTTACGGAAAAGATGCGCGAAACTTACACGATTTTGTGTCCACAGATGTCACCTATCCATTTTGACATCTTAGAACCCGCTTTCAGAAGTGCCGGATACAATATAGAGGTATTACAGAATGCAAATAAGTCCGCAATCAACACCGGATTGAAATATGTAAACAACGATGCCTGCTACCCGTCCCTTTTGGTGGTTGGACAGATTATGGATGCCATACTGTCCGGCAAATATGATACGGATAAGCTCGCCGTCATCATCACTCAGACAGGTGGAGGATGCCGTGCTTCCAACTATATCGGTTTTATCCGCAGGGCTTTGGAAAAGGCAGGATATCCGGAGATTCCGGTTATCTCACTGAACTTAAGCGGTCTGGAGGGCAATCCCGGCTTCAAGATTACGCTTCCGCTTGTCTTGAAAGGGATGTATGCGGTTGTCTTTGGTGATATTTTCATGCGTGCACTCTACCATGTCCGTCCCTACGAAGCAGTACCCGGTTCTGCCAACGCGCTTCATGAAAAATGGAAAGAAAAATGTATTGCATTCGTATCACAGAAACATCCGAAAAGACGTGTGTTCAACCGGATGTGCCGAGAGATGATCGAAGACTTTGACCGTCTTCCTATGCTGGATATAAAAAAGCCGCGGGTCGGCGTAGTGGGAGAAATCCTTGTAAAATTCTCTCCTACAGCCAATAATGATCTGGTAGGCTTACTGGAGAAAGAAGGAGCGGAAGCAGTCGTTCCGGATTTGCTCGACTTCCTCCTCTACTGCTTCTACAACAATAACTTCAAATCAGAAAAGCTGGGCACGAGCAAAAAAACGGCTTTCCTCGGCAATCTGGGGATTAAGGCATTGGAATGGCTTCGCTCTCCCGCAACAAAGGCGTTTCGGGCAAGCAAACATTTTGACGCGCCATCTGATATTCGGGATTTGGCTGATATGGCAAAAGAAATTGTTTCTCTTGGAAACCAGACCGGAGAAGGCTGGTTTTTGACGGGAGAAATGCTGGAACTGATTCACAGCGGTGCTTCCAATATTGTCTGCACACAGCCCTTTGCCTGCCTGCCGAACCACATTGTTGGAAAAGGGGTTATCAAGGAGCTGAGAAGACGACACCCGGAGGCAAACATTGTTGCTATCGACTATGACCCGGGTGCAAGCGAGGTGAACCAGCTGAATCGAATTAAATTGATGCTGTCTACTGCAAATAAGCGGTTGAACGAGCAATCCTAATTCCATGTTTTTTGAAAAGGTATCTATCAAAAAGTTGTCTGAGCAACCTCAGATTTTCAGATAAACCGTATGTTGTGAGTTCCTTTTTGATAGATGCAATTACTTCTCAAAAAACAGAGTGTTAGAAAATGCTGAAGATGAAGCCTAAAAGAAAAAGCCCTTGGCAGCGGCGTGTGTGCCGACTGCCTCAGGCTCAGTGAGACCAATTTCGCTATTGCGACAGCCCCTTCTTCTTCAAACAAGCGAAACTTGATATCTTAGCGTCCCTTTACTAAAAGCGATGTCCCTGTCATTTCTTTCGGCTGTTCCATTCCCATAAGCTCAATCAAAGTCGGCGCAATATCCGCCAGACATCCGCCCTCTCTCAAGCTGTATGCCGGGTCTGCATTTACTAAGATAAACGGTACCGGATTTGTGGTATGTGCTGTAAACGGAGCCCCGTTTTCATAATCTACAAGCTGCTCTGCATTGCCGTGGTCGGCACAGATAAACATCTGTCCGTCTACCTCTTTTATCGCCTCCACTGCTCTGCCAACACATGCATCAACAGCCTCTACAGCCTTGATTGCTGCCGCTTCCACACCCGTATGACCTACCATATCCGGGTTTGCAAAATTGATAATAATGACATCATAATTGCCAGACTTGATTGCCGCTACTAATTTGTCACAAACCTCGTAAGCACTCATCTCCGGCTGTAAGTCATAGGTTGCAACCTTTGGTGATTTCACCAGAATACGGTCTTCTCCCTCATTTGGCTCTTCCACTCCTCCGTTAAAGAAGAAGGTGACATGCGCATATTTCTCTGTTTCTGCAATTCTCGCCTGTCTAAGACCATTCTTCGCTAAAAACTCTCCAAATGTATTCGTAATCTCCGTTTTGCGGAATGCCACGTCTTTATTCGGAATGGTCACATCATATTCTGTGAAGCAAACATAGGTTGTCTTCACTCTTTCTCCTCTGTCAAAGCCGGTAAATTCATCATCACAGAACACTCTTGTAATTTCTCTTGCTCTGTCCGGTCGGAAATTAAAGAAGATAATGGAATCTTCATCTTTGATGGTTGCAACCGGTGCTCCGTCTTTCATTACCACTGCCGGAAGCACAAACTCGTCCGTCTTCTCCGCATCGTATGAATTCTGAATTGCCTCTGTCGCACTTTCAGCCTTCACACCTTCGCCTTTTGTCATTGCCTTGTAAGCTAATTCCACACGGTCCCAACGGTTATCACGATCCATCGCATAATAACGTCCCATTACGGTTGCAACCTCGCCGACACCGATTTCTTTCATCTTTGCCTCTAATTCTTCCACAAATTCTTTTCCGGATGCCGGAGGGGTATCACGTCCGTCTAAGAAACAATGTACGTATACTTTTTTCAGTCCCTGTCGTTTTGCGAGCTCCAAAAGCCCATAGATATGTGTGTTATGGCTGTGAACTCCACCATCTGACACTAAGCCGTATAAGTGAAGTGCAGAATCATTTTCCTTCGCATTTTTGCAGGCAGCAAGTAACGCTTCATTTTCAAAGAAATCTCCGTCCTGAATGGCTTTTGTAATCTTTGTTAAATCCTGATATACGATACGACCGGCACCCATATTCAGATGTCCCACCTCTGAGTTCCCCATCTGTCCGTCCGGGAGTCCTACTGCCATGCCGCTTGCATTTCCTTTTACAAACGGACACTCTGCCATCAATTTGTCCATTACCGGGGTATTCGCCTCATAAACAGCATTTGCCTGATGCTTCTCATTTAACCCATACCCGTCTAAAATCATTAAAACTGTTGGTTTTTTACTCATCGCTTTATCTCCTTTTTACTTATAATCACACTTAACACAGTACATTCTACATGATTTTTATGGTAGTTGCAAGATTTAATCTCTATTCCATTAGGAAATCAAATACATGCCCTTTGGGTGTATGCAAAAAGTGCATCAGCATATATGCGCACATAATTGCAACCTTTTCTTCTTTCAGGATTCTTCTTACTTCCTCCCGGTTCGCAAGAACAATTTCAATATCCTCGTTTTCTTCCTGCCCTTCTTTGGAAACTGTGCCGTTTGCATATCCGTATACCGTTCCGCAGGATTCATCGGTCATACCAATCGTAGTGAAATAGGGTTTTGTAAACATATCCGCAGCATCAATCGGCATAAAATCAAGCCCGGTTTCTTCTTTCAATTCCCGTTTTCCGGCTGTTTTAAAGTCTTCCCCTGCATCCACAAGACCTGCCGGAAATTCATAGATATCATCATCAATCGGACAACGATATTGACGAATCAGCACCAATTTTTCTTCCTTCGTTTCCTCGTCACAATATACGCTGTAGATAATCACACCATCCGCTTTATTTTCTCTGGTACTGATTTTTAAATCTTCGATTCTCTCTGCCCGGGAAGCTACAAAATATCTGCTGTGTTTACCTGTATCACTTTTCATATCCAGCTCATACATATTTAAAAAACGGTTATCCGTTGTCTTTGTAATTCCATCTACTCTTCTCATATAAGCAACTTCCTCCTATTAAGGTGCATCCTATAGGGACTGCTTTCCTAATATTATAGAAAAAGGAATGCTTCTCGCATTCCTTTTCGCTATCTCTTATTTATCCCAGTTTACAATCTTACCGAAATCCGGTTTGAGAGCTGCACCACCAACAAGACCGCCGTCAATATCCGGCTGTGCGAATAATTCCGGAGCGCTTGCTGCGGAAACAGAACCACCGTATTGGATACGGATTGCATCTGCAGTTGCTTCATCATAAATTTCAGCAATACAAGCACGAATTGCAGCACAAACTTCCTGAGCCTGCTCTGTCGTTGCTACTTTACCGGTTCCGATTGCCCAGATTGGTTCGTAAGCGATCACAGCTGTTTTTGCCTGATCTGCCGTCACATCCAAGAACGCAATCTTAATCTGCTGACGAATGAAATCAATGGTAACACCCTGTTCTCTCTGTGTTAAAGTTTCACCACAGCAAACGATTGGGGTAATGCCATGTTCAAAGGCTTTCTTTACTTTTTTATTTACAGTTTCATCTGTCTCTGCAAAGTATTCTCTTCTTTCAGAGTGTCCGATGATAACGTATTTTACTCCTACGTCCGTAAGCATATTCGGAGCGATTTCGCCTGTGTATGCACCTTTTTCTTCATAGTACATATTTTCAGCACCGATGCAGATATTGCTGCCCTTTGCTGCTTCCATAGCCGGAATAATGCTGATAGCCGGCACGCAGAATACTACATCTGCATCCTCTGTTGCTACCAATGGTTTTAATTCGTTGATTAAAGCCACTGCTTCGCTTGGAGTTTTATTCATTTTCCAGTTTCCTGCAATAATTTTTCTTCTTGCCATTTTCTTGGTCTCCTTCACTCGTTTTCGTTAAGTTCTTACTTATCGTTGGCAGCTGCTACACCCGGTAATTCTTTTCCTTCTAAGAATTCAAGGGAAGCTCCGCCACCGGTGGAAATATGTGTCATCTTGTCGCCATATCCTAATTGGTTTACTGCTGCTGCAGAATCACCGCCACCGATAATGGTAACTGCGTCAGTCTCAGACAGTGCTTTTGCAACTGCCTCTGTACCTGCTGCGAAATTCGGCATTTCAAAGCAGCCCATTGGTCCGTTCCAAACAACCGTCTTTGCTGTCTTTACCGTTTCGGCATAAAGCTTTGCTGTCTCCGGTCCGATATCAAGGCCTTGCCATCCGTCCGGGATTTCTCCGCTTGGTACGATTTTCGTATTTGCATCATTTGAGAAATCATCTGCGATGACATTATCTATCGGAAGCAATAATTTTACCCCTTTTTCTTCTGCTTTTTTCAGCATGTTTAATGCATATTCACAGTAATCCTCTTCCAGTAAAGAATTTCCTACACTTCCACCCTGAGCTTTTGAGAATGTATAAGCCATACCGCCGCCAATGATGAGAGTATCTACTTTCTCCAGTAAGTTTTCGATAACAGAAATCTTGCTGGATACTTTAGAGCCTCCTAAGATAGCAACAAATGGTCTCTCCGGATTATTCACTGCATTTCCTAAGAAATCGATTTCTTTTTGCATCAAATATCCGACTACTGCTGTGTCAACATATTTTGTTACACCAACATTTGAGCAGTGTGCTCTATGTGCGGTACCGAATGCATCGTTTACAAA
>ONED01000059.1 GCA_900316755.1 uncultured Eubacteriales bacterium | reverse complement strand
AATAAGTCTGGAATCTATATGTTCTTAAACGGTGGAAACTATACCAGCGATGTCTATGTGGACAACATCAAGGTACTGGATGCCGAGGGAAACGATATGCTGAATGGCGCAGGAAATTTCTGCACAAAAGAAGTAAGACCAACGGTAAAGAAAGTTGCTAGTATAGATACAGGTGTGATATCTTCTGTAAATGCAGATAATGTGCAGACAGGAGTGTGGACACGATTTACCGATACGGGTGAGATTCATGATGACTGGTCTACCTGGGAAACAGAGGAGCAGAATGCATCTGGCTATAATTATGCCAAAGTCGAGGAAACCGGTGGAAAAGAGGATGCAGGAGTACTCCACTTTAAGCGTGCAGATACATATAAACATATTGGTATTGCGATCAATGCAGCCACGATTGGAGACGGACAGACGGTTCCGAATGATGGAGCATGGCATGAAGTAAGTGCTTCTTTTACGGCGAATAAGTCTGGAATCTATATGTTCTTACACGGTGGAAACTATACCAGCGATGTCTATGTGGACAACATTAAGGTATTAGATTCAGAGGGCAACGATATGTTAAATGGTGCGGGTAACTTCTATAGTGAAGTTTTAGCACAGGAGTATGAGTATTATGCTGACATCACTGGTTTCCGTGGAGAAACCAAGACTGCACCTGCAAAGGCGGGTTATCTCTTTGCCGGCTGGTATCAGGATGCGGCATGCACGAAAGCACTTCCGGAAGAGACAACTTCAGGAGCTGCTTATGCAAAATTTGTGGATGAAGATGTATTAGCTGTATATGGTCAGATTAAAAGTGGTACAACAGAGACCAGTAAGGATATCCGATTTGTTACAACTGTAGACTCTTTGGATTACCAGAAAGTAGGCTTTAAGATTGCCATTGGAGAAAACACACCGGTGACAAAAGAGATTACAACTGTATACAAAAAGTTGTACGCGGCAAGAGGCAGTCAGGAGATAGACACACTGGCACCATCAAAAACGTGTTCTCCGATATCGACGTATTTTACCACATATGCATATTGGGATGTTCCGGAGGAGAGCTATGACACTTTATTCACCGTGACCCCATATTGGATTACGCTGGATGGTACGATGGTGGAAGGCGTGGCAGAAGTGAAGTCTGTCCGCATGGGCTTATAATCAGTGAAAAGGAGGATACGAAGATGATGAAATATGAAACACCGGATGTAGAGATGATTGATTTTAATTGTGATGAGGTTTTTACGATTACCTATGCTTCGACTGGTGGAACGGGTGAAGGAGATGGAGAAGATTTCTTGAATTCCGGTAATTCGCTTCCAATTACATAAGCAATGAAAAAAGAGGGAGTGCTATGGACAGATATAAAAGAAAAAACACAGGGAAAAAAGTATTAAAAAGGGGAATAGCACTGTTGCTTAGTGTATTGCTTGCTGTGCAATGTCTTCCGGCGGGAACAAAATCCGTTGGGGAGACAAAGGCGGCAGGCAGTACGCTTGCCATTACGAATGCGGATTTTGAGGCTCAATCAGGATTTATTATAAAAAATCCTACATTTGAAAACTGGGGAGGTTTTGCAATTAATGGTGGAACAGGCACCGCCAGTGCTGTAAAAAAAAGTGGGGTTAACAATAGCATTGCAGCGAAGGTTAGTCCGACTTCCGGACACTATGCGTTAGCAACATCGAACAGCATTGAAGTAAATCCAGGAACAGCATATGTCGCAACCTACTATGTGAAAGGAGTGTCTGATAAATCAAGACTGTTTCTGACCGTGCCCCAGAAAGACAGTTCTGGTAATCCTACTTCGAAAAATCCATATTATGAACTCTCTCTCTATGCCGTGAGCGGGAAACAGGAGGAATTTATCGAGGTGAAATCTTATTTCCGTACCACAGACGATGCGGCATCAATTCTGCTTTGGTTTGATGTGTCGGGCGGCGATGTGTATATCGACAATATTTCCGTTACTGAATACACAGATGAGTATTTAGGGGATGTTGGTGATTGTAATCTGAGTTTCGAGCAGCAGGTGGACGGCTTTGCAGCAGAAAACTGGAGCGCTATCTATTTTGATAGCATTTCCGCAGTCACAGATACCCGATATGGCGGCAGTCACGCAGTGAATCTTGTGGGAAGCTCCCTGAAGGATACAGCTTATTATAACTGTCAGGCGGGCATACCTGTAGATGAGGCAAATACCTATCAATTTACAGTTTATGTGAAAAGCAGAAACAGTATTGGTGCAAAAGTATTTTTAAGCGTCATGGGTGCGGATAAAAATCGTGTTGTGGTGGAAAGTGTCAAAGGTGCAGAGACCATTCTGAGTGCAGATGATACGTATGGGGAATGGGTACCTGTTCGAGTAAAATACACTCCGGGTGCAGATGTGACGAATGTGCATTTGCGTATCGGAGTATCCAAATGTGTATCAGCAGACCTTCTTGTGGATGACATTCATCTGCTGAACCTGAGTGAAGCAGATTATGCAGAGGAGTTTTCTTCTTTGTCAGAGAGTGGCTACCCTGCGGACTGGAGTACCGAGGGAGATGCTGTATTTACAGCAGACGGAAACAGTCTTACTATAGAAGGAAGCGGCGCATTTGTCCGCAGATTTACAGAACTTCGAAATCTTCATGCATATCGGTTTACCGGTAGATTTACGGCAAGCAGTGGTGGATCTGCAGAGATGGAGATTACTTATTATGATTATAAAAATAAAGTGCTTGACAGTCATACAGAAGCGTTATCCGGCAATGGAGAAGGGGTATCAACTTCCTTTGACTTTGAATTAGAGACACCTTCTGCTACCTATGCTACGATTGCTCTGAAAAGCACACAGGGAACGGTCAGTTTTGAACGTTTACAGATTCAGTCTGTAACGGCGGATATTACACCCGGAGCAGAATGGTCTGCAAAGTGGATTTGGTATAGTGAGGACTATTCGGAATGCATCAATCAGAGCCGCTATTTTCGCGATACTTTTACCCTGGAAGAAATCCCTTCCAAGTGTATGATCCAGATGTCAGCGGATGATACTATGGATTTCTGGGTAAACGGAACGAAAGTGACGACGGAGGTTTCCGACGAGGGAGTCGGGAAAGCGGATATTGCAGAGTATCTTACGATAGGAACCAATGTTCTTGCATTTCAAGTGACGAATCTTGGTTACGAGTGTGGACTTTTATACGAGGCGATTCCCTTGGATGCCGCAGGAAATATGCTGGGGTTGATTATATCTGACCATTCTACAATGTGTACCAAAACAGAGCCGGCATCCGGTTGGAATACCGTAGATTTTCAAGAGGATGCCACATGGCATTATGCAAAGGAGAAAGGAAGACCGGGCGCGGAGCCGTGGGGCTACATTTCTTATGATGCTACCGTACAGGTGGCCTGTGAGTTTGATTTAAAAGAGGCTTTCATGGAAGCACAGATTCAAGGCGGAGAGATGGCAAAGGTAACTCTTAAGGTAGAGGTAAAGCAGCCGTTTCAAAAAGAATTACTTCGCTGGGGAATTTTGTGCAGCACTGAAAATAATGAAAAGGTTTGCGAAGTAAGATTAAGTCTGAAAACTCCTATGAAAGAATGGCTGGTGGAAAAGGGGTATGAGACAGAACTGTATTTTGAAGTTCCGGACTTTATCCCGGAGGGCAGTTATATTCTGCAGCTTGACCCGACTTCTGTCGCAGTTACGGGAGATAGGTTCGTAGATAACAAAATCGTTTCTTTCGAAGTGAAGCAGGAGACATTTGCAGACGGTTTTGTGAATACATCCTCTGTACAGTCTGCAGATGGCCGTGTAAAACTGTATGTGAATGAGGAAGAAACAAGTCCGATGTTTTACTATCCGCCGGACGGCTATTCATCTTTGCGTAGTGACTACGTCCAAAAAATGGGGGAGGCAGGCATTAGTCTGATTCCTGTCATGATTGGAAGTGGCACAAATGGTGCAGATAAAATCTGGCTTGGAGTAAATGATGACGGCACGAACCGGTATGACTGGAGTGCATATGACAAAAAAATCGTAAAGTGTATTGCGGCAAACCCGCAAGCAAAGATTTTGGTGAGTTTTGATGCCAGTGTACCTTCATGGTGGCTTACGAAATATCCAAATGAGGCTTCCTACAATAAAGACGGCTCTACGGACGGGGCATCTTTTTCTTCGACAAAGTGGCGTTCAGATATGAAGCAAGTGATGGGGGATTTGATTGACCATATCACAAGCCAGCCATATGCGAAGTATATTTTTGGATTCCGTGTCACTGCAGGGCGTACATTAGAATGGCTTCCATGGTCAGACAATATCATGGATGGTTCTGAGGCGACCAATACAGCATTTCGCACATGGCTGACGACAAAATATACGACGGATGCGGCACTTCAGAGTGCGTGGAACAGCACCTCTGTTACACTGGCGACGGCTTCCCAGCCGGAGAAAGAACAGGCGGATGCAACTACATATCAAACATTGCTGGATATAAGTACCCAGATGCAGGTGATTGATTATCACAAATTTCTTGCGGATACGACAGCAGATGCATTTATCGAGCTTTGCAGTTATGCGAAGACAAAGACCGAAAGAAAATGGATTACCGGAGGGTACTTCGGGTATATCTGGAATGCGTATTCTTATGAAGCGAATGGAACTTTGAGTCTTGCTGTATCGAAGGTACTTCAGAGTGCGGATGTGGATTATCTGTGTGGACCATTGTGCTATGACGAGCGTCAGCAAGGGGAATCCGCACCCTTCCAGTCCATGGTGGACAGTCTGACTGCAAACAGCAAACTCTGGATTTCCGAAAACGACATCCGTACAGTAGCATACCAGACGCCTTACAATGAGGAGGACGCCTCCGCGCATGGACAGTCCTATACTATGTGTGACACCCGCTCCGCATTGATTCGGGAGTTTGCAAATGAACTCATCAAGGGAAGTGGGCTCTGGTGGTACGATATGTCCGGTGGTTGGTTTCATGATGCGCAGATTTACGAGATGCTGGCAGCTATGCAGGAAGAAATGACCGCAAATTTAAGCCGTAGCAGGACATCTGTCAGTGAGGTGGCGGTATTTGTGGACGAGGATGTATATGCTTATACTGCATACAACTTTGATGCCACCTACAACTGGCTCTACGGCATCAATTTGTTACAGCGTCAGCAGCTTGCAACGATGGGAGCACCTTATGATGTATACTATTTGTCCGATTTAGAAAGCGGAAAAGTCACCAAAGACTATAAGGTAAACATTATTTTGAATGCAGTGGAGATTGACGATTCGGAGAAGTCAGCGATTGAGAACTGTTTGAAAAAAGAGAATAAGACGATCCTGTGGCTATATCTTCCGGGATTTTCCAATGGAACGACTATGAACGTGTCCAATATTCAAAGCGTGACCGGATTTGAAAGTTTAAGCCTGATTACGGATAAGAGTTCCGGGGACAGCGTTCTTCAGTCCGGTTCTGTTTACACCAATGGATTGGAGGGTAAGACCTATGGAGTACGAGAATATAATTCTGTGTTGCCTGTGGTAGCTATTGGGGATTCCTCTGCCACGGTACTTGGAACATATTCTGACGGACAAGGAACCAGTCTTGCAGTAAAGAATATGGGGACGTGGACGTCCATTTACTCGGCAGTACCGGAGCTTCCGGCACAGCTTTTGACAAATATTTTGACACAGGCAGGAGTGCATATTTTTTCAGATAACCGGGATGACATCGTTTTTGCTAACGGAGAATACGTAGCGTTACATTGCAGATATGGTGGAGAGAAGACGATTACCCTGCCACAGAGTTATAGTGTATATGACGTGATGAATCAAAAGACGATTAGTCGAAACACAAATACTATTACGTTTACAGCAGAGGGGAACTCTACGACTTTGTTCCGTCTCTCAAAGGCGGATACGGTTACGGTACTGTCCTATGTAAAAGGTGGTGGTGGTACTGTCTCGCCGGTTGGAATGAAGGAATTGACGCCGGGTGCGGACGATACGATAACTTTTCTTGCGGAAGAAGGCTATGAACTTGCTTCTGTGACTGTCAACGGACAGGCAACAGCGATAAGCGGTAATGAGCTGAAACTCTCCAATATACAGGAGAATACCAGTGTAGTTGCAGTATTTGAAAAGTCATTGCCGAAAGAGAAGGAAAATCAGAATTTACTACAGAACTGTGATTTTGAGGATGTTGGGGAAGTGGTGCCGGAAGGCTGGACAGCATTCGGTGTGAATAGTGGCAGTGGAACGATTTCCCTTGTGGGAGATACAGAACGGAAAGGCGTGTCAGTCAAAATCTCACCGGATTTGACAACGGATTCCAAACAGTACGCAATCCGTATTGCTGCAGAAGGTGGATATGGAGACCATGTTTTAGCGTTGAGTGCAAGTACACAGTATGTTTTGTCCTACGATGTGAAATGTTTATCTGATGTAGCTTACACTTATCCGACCATTCGTCAGACTGTGACGAGTGGAGAAGGGGAATACGACTATGACAATGCCAATGAAAATCCATGGTATGATTTAAGTTCCCAGAAGGTAACAGGTACAGGCGGAGAGTGGAAACGGGTGAGCTTTTCCTTTACCACTGCTTCTAATACCAATTCAGGAAACATCTGGCTGATTGTCGGTGATGGAGATGCGTTGATTGATAATGTGAGCTTGAACTGTATTCCTAATTCGGGCTTTGAAGATGTCGAAGGAAATGGCAGCTTGGAAAAATGGGAAGAATTTGCTGCAAATAATGGCAGTGGAAACATTTCGCTTGTTTCGGAAGAAGGGCGGAAAGGCGTGTCAGTCAAAATCTCACCGGATTTGACGACAGATTCCAAACAGTTTGTCCTTCGTCTGGCAGGAGGAGATGCTGTACTGAAATTAGATGCGAATACCCAGTATACGCTGTCTTATGATGTAAAATGCCTGTCGGATACGGCTTTCATTCTTCCTACCATTCGTCAGCTTAGCAATGGAGGCCTGGATAATTCAGCGCTCCACCCATGGTATGAATTGTCGGAGTATAAAGTAACCGGAACGGGTGGGGAGTGGATTAGAGTAGACTGTACATTTACCACTGACACCAATACCAGCAATGGAAATATCTGGCTGATTGCCGGTGGCGGAGATGTGTTGATTGATAATGTGAGCCTAAGCAGTATTAATATTTCAAATACGGATTTTGAGACATTCAATACGACTGTGAATCCAAAATATTGGGAGAGTTTTGAAATAGACGGCGGTGCAGGCACCGTTTCAGTGGCGGTGGGAGCGGGTGTGAACGATTCCATCGCGGCAAAGATTTCGCCGGAGCAAGGAAAGGCTTATGCTCTGCGACCGGCAGGCGGGGATGCGCTACTTTCCTTCGAATCTGATACATGGTACGTATTGACTTATGATGTGAAGTGCCTGACGGATTCTGCTTCTTTCCGTCCGGTTATTCGCCAGATGACAGTACTTTCAGATGGAAATTTTGATAATACGAATGCAAAACCATGGTATACTTTGATGCAGTATGAGATTACCGGGACCAATGGGCAGTGGAAAACAGTTTCTTGCTATTTCAAGACGGATTCCAATACGACCAACGGCAATATCTGGCTGAGGGCAACCGGTGGGGAGGTGCTTTTGGATAACGTAAGCCTGACTTTGATGGAGGCGGACGGAAATGTACCGAATTCAGGCTTCGAGCGTCTGGATGATAGTAAAAATATAGACAGTTGGGAAGGATTTGCAGTAAATAGCGGAGCAGGTACCATATCGGTTGCGGAAGGTGCCGAAGGGATAGGTATATATGCAGCAAAAATTTCACCGGAAAGTGGAAAGCAGTATGCTCTGCGTGTGGCAGGAGGAGATGGTGCTTTGACACTGGAGTCAAATGCAAGGTATATATTGACGTATAAGGTGCGGGCGCTTTCCGACGATGCTTCCCTGTATCCGACCATTCGCCAATTGAATGGAGAGCAGAATTCCAATCCAAATCCATATTATGAATTGACGAAATACAAGATAACCGGGACAGATGGTGCATGGAAGCAGGTGAGTTGTGAGTTCTGGACGGATGCAGATACTACAAATGGAAATCTCTGGTTTATTGCAGAGGGCGGAGAGATTCTGCTGGATAATGTTGGCCTGACTTGTGTGGAACTTCCGGTTCTTTATGAAGAAATCGAGAGTTACCGCACAGAAACAAATACAGAGCCGAAAAAGACGGGATATCTTTTTGCAGGCTGGTATGAGGACGTGACTTTCACACAACCGATTTCTGCCACGAAGAAGGGCGGAGCGGCTTATGCAAAGTTTGTGGAAAAAAAGGTGTTGGCAGTAGGCGCGCAACTTAAAAAGGGAACGACTTCGGAGAGTACATACACGGATATCCGTTTTATTACGACCGTAGACACTCTGAATTATCAAGAAGTCGGTTTTGAAATTACTATTGATGGTCGGGCGACGAAGAAGATTCCGCTTACAAAGGTATATAAGAAGCTGTACGCAGCCCGTGGAGAAAACGGGATAGACACACTTGTGCCGTCTGTAGTCGGCTCATCTATTTCGAAGTATTTTACTGTGTATGCGTATTGGAATGTGCCAAACAGTTATTTTGACACGAATTTCACGATAACTCCTTACTGGACCACCTTAGATGGGACAACGGTCTATGGGGAGACCGTGGTAAAGAATGTCCGTATGGGATTACAGAAATAATGTAAAAGGAGTGCTTATGAAGAGCTTTAAAGAAAAAATAATGCGGAGGAAACCGCTAAAAAGAATAATCGCATTGTTGCTTTGTGTGTTGCTTGCCGGACAGCTTGCTACGACAGGAATGTGGGCGAATGCGGGAGAAGGGGATGCAGATGCCGGAAACGGCAATCTGCTACCCAATTCGGATTTTGAGGAAGTTGATGGTGACGGCTTAAAGTCATGGGAAGGGTTTGCAGTCAATAATGGCGGAGGAACATTAACAGCAGCTGCAGGACAGGGAAAAGATGGCACGACAGCAGCTCTCATCTCTCCCGAAAAAATAGTGACAGAGACAGAGCCGGAGGAGCCGGGAATAGTAGAAAAACCAATGGCGTTGGATACGAGTGTGGTATCTTCCGCAAATGCAGATGATGCCAAGGTAGGCGTGTGGACACCGTTCACTGATACCGGTGAGATTTATGGTAACTGGTCTACC
>ONED01000075.1 GCA_900316755.1 uncultured Eubacteriales bacterium | reverse complement strand
TTGAGATTTCCTGAAATGAATATCAGATTCTTGGATACGGGATGAACCGTATGAAACTTTTGAAAAATAATGCTTTTCTATATCTTAGCACAAAAGCAGCTTTCTGCCAATCTAATTTTTGATTTTTGAGTAAAATAGTAAAAGGTCATTGCGTAAAGCGTTTTATGTTAAAGTTTCAGACAAGCCGTAAAGAGGCTGAAGAAAAAGTAAAAGAATATTGGAAATATTTACACATGGAGTGAAGGAATCTCGCGAAAAATGATATTATCCTTTTGGAATACTTAGCGGAGATGGAATTATGATACGATTTGCAGCTAAATATGGATGTTCTAAAGTATATACCGATTTATATCAGCTTGCGGCTGACGCAGAAATTGATGCGGTTTATATTGCTTCTCCGAATGCCTGTCATGAAATTCAGAGTGAAATTTTATTAAAGGACCAAAAACATGTGATACTAGAAATCGTTTTTATGCACCACAAGTCGGGAATTTGCATTTACAAAGGAAGCACGGAAAGATATAATTTAGTAAATTTATAATATGGAGAGATGCAGAAAATGAGAAAAGTAATTTTATTTCAGGGAGACTCCATTACGGATGCTGCACGTGCCAGAGATAACGAACACTTTAGCGGTCATGGTTATGCAACACTGGTGAAGGCTCAGCTCGGGTTTGAACATCCGGGGCAGTATACGTTTTATAATCGCGGAATCAGTGGGAATCGACTTCCGGATGTTTATGCCAGAATGGTAGAAGATATCTTTAATCTGAAACCGGATTACATGAGTCTGTTGATTGGCGTAAATGATGTGTGGCATGGAATTGACTGGGCAAAAGGTACCAGTGAGGCAAGATTTGAAAAAGTGTACAGTCTTTTGATTGAAGAGGTGTTAGAAGAACTTCCGAATCTGAAAATAATGATTATGGAACCGTTTGTTCTGAAAGGGATTGCCACTGAAAATACGGAACAGGATCCAAAACGTTTAGAAAAGTTTCAGACCGGGGTGGCAAGGATGGCAGAACTGTCGAGAAAGACGGCAGAAAAGTATCATCTCCCATTCATTGCCCTTCAGGAGAAGTTGAATGAAATGTGCAAGTATGCACCGGAAAGTGAATGGCTTAGAGATGGCGTACATCCGACGGCGATGGGTCACGAACTGATAAAGAGGGAGTGGCTGAAAGTATTTTATTCTATTTAAAACAAAAGAGGTTCTTTCTGGAAATAGGAACCAACAGCATATTCAAAAATCGATTCTGAGGAGGAGAGAAAGAGTATGTTAGAGAAATTTCAAAATGAAAAGCTGGAAAATCAAAAGCAACTTCAGGAAGGGTGTTTAAAGCCACGGGCAACGCTTGTTCCTGCACTTCATAAGGGAGTATTCTACAAAAATAAGGAGGAGTCGGAACTCATTCAGATATTAAATGGAGATTTTCGATTTTCCTATCAAATGGAAGATTGCCTGAAAGATTTTTATAACTTGGATTATGACGATACAGACTGGGATTTAATAGATGTTCCATCTATGTGGCAGTATCGGGGATATGGGAAACCGGCATACCCGAACATTGAGTATCCGATTCCGTTTCACCCGCCATTCGTCTGCTGTGAGAATCCGGTGGATTATTACCGAAGAACATTCATGGCAAAGAAGTGCGGAAGAACGATTTTGTATTTTGGCGGAGTGGACAATGGCTTTTTTGTATATTTGAATGGAGAATATGTCGGGTTTTCTAAGGGAAGCAGACTTCCTGCGGAATTTGATATCACAGATAAGATGATAGACGGCGAAAATCTTCTGTGTGTAAAGGTATTCACCTACAGTGATGCTACTTATCTGGAGAATCAGGATATGCTGCTTGCGAATGGGATTTTTAGGGATGTGTTTTTATATCAGCTTTCAGAAAACAGTATTTTTGATTATTCTATCAAAACCAGAGGTGAGCAGATTCTGGTGGATGTGGAATTATCGGGAGAAGAGATGGAAGCTTGTATGGTTGAGGTGGACGTGGAAGGGAATCCGTGCAGAAAGAAAGCCGAACATGAGCTGCATTTTGAAATAGAGGTTCCGGAAGCGAAAAGGTGGAATGCAGAGGAACCGAATCTCTACGAGGTTCACATCACGCTCCGGAAAGCGGAAGAAATTTTGGAGATTCATTCAAAAAAAATTGGATTTGTATCCTCCCGGGTTGAGGGAAACCGGCTGCTTGTAAATGACACTCCCATCACCATAAAAGGGATAAATCGCCATGAACACAATCCAAGAAATGGCAGAGCAGTTACAGTTGAGCAGATTGCTTCTGAGCTGCAAAACATAAAGGAACATAACATGAATGCCATTCGCTGTGCACATTATCCGAACAATCCCGCTTTTTACGAGATTGCATCAGAAATCGGGATTTACGTTATGGATGAAGGAGATCTGGAAACGCATGGATGCTATGTAACGGGAGATCAAGGTTATCTTTCGAAAAAGCCGGAGTGGCGGGAAGCATTTTTGAACCGTACGATTCGCATGGCAGAACGAGATAAGAATGAGACCTGTATCGTTCTCTGGTCGGTGGGTAATGAGCATGGGCAAGGGGAAAATGTGGATTTTTGTGTGGAATATTTGAGAGAAAAATTTGACGGGATGCCTGTGCTACACAGTGTAGATGACCCAAAAGAACCGAAAATCGGAGATTTTCGTACCAATGGATATTTTTCCATGGAATCACTTATGAGTTATCCGAAGGAAGGAAAACCGGTGTTGCTTGTGGAATATGGACATGCTATGGGAAACAGTCCGGGTCTTATGGAGGATACCTGGGATTATGTCTACAGAAACCGCCATATTGTAGGCGGCTATGTCTGGGAGTACAAAAACCATGGCTTTTACCGGTGTGATGAGGATGGAAATGTATTTTATCAGTATGGCGGAGATTTTGAGGATATCAATCATTGGTCCAATTTCAGTATGGATGGATACTGTCTGTCAGATGGAACAGCAAAGCCGTCTCTTGGCGACTGCAAAAATGTCTTGGCGCCTGCGTATGTAATTTATGAAAATGGAAAACTTCAGATTATGAATACAAATGATTTCCGCTCGCTGGAATATCTGACCGTTCAATGGGAACTTTGTGAGGATTACAAGATTTTACAAAAAGGAGAAACGAGATTGCCGGAGATTCGACCCTATGAGAAGTGGGAACCGGAATTTGGTTGGCAGCTTCCCACATTGCTTCCGGGCGCAAAGTATTTTGTGAATCTGCGGTTTTATGATGAAACAGGATTTCAAGTGGCGGATAAACAGGTGCGTTTAGATACCGCATTTTTGGAAAGAGAAAAATTTGTGGCAGAGAAACCGGATGCAGAGATTCAGTTCATAGATGACCTGCTCGTTATTCGTGCAGACAATTTTGAGATACAGTTTAAAAACGGCATGATTTCCCGCTATGTCAAAAATGAAACCTGTCTCATTGATGCACCGATGAAGTTTAACTTTTTCCGTGCACCCATTGATAATGATGGGGTGACCGGGTGGCAGCCCAGATGGATTGCACAGTGGGATTCTGTTTTCCTACAATATTTCACCTTTTTTGCAGAAACTCTGGAGACAGAGGAAGAGGAAGATTGCATCCGGGTAATAGTGCAGGGAAGGGCACTTCCGACTGCCAAGTACTGTGGATTTCAGGTAACTTTGGTTTATCGTATTTATAAAGACGGTCTGGTGCTTGTTGAGTATGTGGGAGAGCCCTATGGAAGAATGCCGGAGGTTCTACCGCGGATTGGCGTCTGTTTTGAATTGAATCGGAAGTTCCGTCAGGTGGAGTGGTACGGACGGGGTCCGGAGGAGAACTACTGTGACCGAAAGGCACATTGTAATATCGGGCATTATCAGAACACAGTGGAGAAGATGAATTTTCAGTATGGTGTACCACAGGAGTGTGGGACAAGAACGGAAACGGCATTTGTAAAGCTGACTGACGGGAAGGAAGGAATTGGGATTGTCGGGGCAGAAACATTTGATTTTTCCTGTCATGATTTTTCACTGAAAGATTTGACGAATGCAAGACACCGGAACGAGCTAAAAAAAGCAGGGCAGACATACTTGTATGTGGATTATAAAATGAGAGGTCTTGGAAGCTATTCCTGTGGACCAAATCCGGAAGAATGCTACGAACTGTGTCCTCACAGCTTCCGTTTCGTATTCGGATTGTGTGGGGAAACGGATACAGAAAAACTGCTGGCACTTTCCAGAATGAGGTTCTGCAAAAAGACGGAAGCACTTTCCGATACTTATGAGTGGCACCCGGAAGAAACAGCGCAAAGTGCAATAGAGTGCAATATTAATACCGATTGAAATATGAAATTGCTGATGACAGCATTTAAAAGAATATTGGAAATAGGCACAAATGAAGTTGCCGCTTCACGATGAAAAATGGAATCGTGAGGCGGCTTTTTATATTTAATTTTGTTCTTGACATACTTGTCCTCAATCGTTTATACTGAAGTTCCACATAGATGATGGCTCTGTAGAGGGAAGCTGTCACATATCTATTTCCAGTTTAAAAGATTTCAAACTTTCTAGAAAATCTTCTCAAAATTCGAGGATATTTCCGGAAACAGAAACAAAAAATAAAAGTAAAAATAGTAAAAAGGTCATTGTCTGTGATTCGCATTTGCGATAGAATAATAGTAACAGCTTCTTTCTATAGTTTTACGGAAAGGAAAAACTAGTAGATGGAGGAAAAAGAGAAAAAAGAGAAGACCCCCGCACACATTTCACAGCACGAGGATACGGTGCTAAAAGCAACGGCACAGTTCTTTCAGGAGGAAATCCTGCCGGTGCTGAACATTGAAGGAACGGTTGTCAGTGTCCTGCCTACGGAAGGTATTCAT
>ONED01000038.1 GCA_900316755.1 uncultured Eubacteriales bacterium | reverse complement strand
AGTAACAGTAAAAAATCAAGGATTTTTACAATCATAGGCATCCGACCTTTCTGTAAATAGATGTAATTGTTCAAACATTAAAATATTGGCGAAAAGCCATACAGTATTAAGAAATGTTGTTTGAATGTTTGAAGTGCGTTGATTTCTCTTTGAGAAGCCAACGACGGTTTAGGATTTCATTGTAGTGTGGGAGACCCAAAAAGTCAAGGAAAAATTGTATTTTGGTTGACAGAATTTGTTTACACCCATTTCAAATTCTGGTAATATGGGGAAAGAGAGTTTGGAAGAAAACGCCATCGGAAAGGAGCTTTTCATTTTGGACGCATATACAAGTTTTGCCTCTGTCTACGACACGTTTATGGACAACATTCCGTACGGGGAGTGGGCCAAGTACCTGATTGGACTTTTAAAAGAATATGGGATAGCAGACGGTCTGGTGCTGGAGCTTGGGTGTGGGACCGGAAGCATGACAGAGCTGCTCGCCGAAGCCGGATATGATATGATTGGTGTCGACAATGCAGAGGAGATGCTGGAGATTGCCATGGACAAGCGTGCCGGGTCAGGACATGATATTTTGTATCTCTTGCAGGATATGCGGGAATTTGAACTTTACGGAACGGTGAAAGCGATTGTGAGTATCTGCGATTCCATCAATTATGTGACGGAGGAAGAGGACTTGCTTTCCGTTTTCCGGCTGGTGAATAATTATCTTGACCCACATGGTGTATTTATTTTTGATTTTAACACAGTCTATAAGTATCGGGAGCTGCTGGGAAATCAGACGATTGCGGAGGATAGAGAAGACTGCAGCTTCATCTGGGAGAATTACTACGATGACGAGGAGCGGCTTAATGAGTATGAACTGAGCCTGTTTATCAAAGAGGAGTATTCGGATTTGTATCGGAAATATCAGGAGACGCATTTTCAGAGAGCATATGATTTGGAGACGATGATAAGCCTTGTGAAGGAATCGGGACTCGAATACGTAACTGCATATGATGCATTTACGAAGGAGCAGCCTACAAAGAAAAGTGAGCGTATTTACGTGATTGCCCGGGAATGTGGGAAAACAAGGGCGTGTGAATAAGAGGGAAAGAAAAAGAGGAAAACAGTATGAATGATTACATTGTAAGAGCAACGGCGGCAAACAGCCAGATTCGGGCATTTGCGGCGACAACGAGAAATGTGGTGGAGACGGCAAGGAAGGCTCATAATACCAGTCCGGTGGCAACAGCGGCGCTGGGGCGGCTTTTGACAGCCGGCGCGATGATGGGCAGCATGATGAAGAATGACACAGATATGCTGACGCTGCAGATAAAGTGTGAGGGACCGATTCAGGGACTGACCGTGACTGCGGATGCGAAAGGAAATGTGAAAGGATATGTGGAAAATCCAAATGTGATGCTCCCGCCCAGTCCCAAAGGGAAATTGGATGTGGCGGCCGCTCTGGATTTGGGCGTTTTGAGTGTCATCAAGGATATGGGGCTGAAAGAGCCCTATGTAGGGCAGACGATTTTAACCACCAGTGAGATTGCGGAGGATTTGACGTATTATTTTGCAACTTCGGAACAGGTGCCTTCTTCCGTGGGGCTGGGGGTTCTGATGGAGAAAGATAATACAGTAAAGCAGGCAGGCGGATTTATCGTGCAGGTTATGCCGTTTGTGGAGGATGCTGTCGTTGATAAACTAGAAGCGAATATCGCGAAAATCGATTCTGTGACGTCCATGCTGGACCGGGGGGATACCCCGGAAAGGATTTTGGAAACCGTGCTTGCGGGGATGGATGTAGAATATACAGATACGATGCCGACCGGGTTTTATTGTAACTGCTCGAAGGAGCGCGTGGAAAAGGCATTGATTAGTATCGGGAAAAAGGACATTCAGGAAATGATTGATGACGGAAAAGACATTGAGATGCACTGCCATTTCTGCAATACCAGTTATCAGTTTGGTGTGGATGAGTTAAAAGAGATTTTAAAGAAGAGCAGATAGTTGTAAAAAGAGGAGGTCTTTAGAGATGAAGCAAGGGTTTATAAAAGTAGCCGCCGCAACGCCAAATATCAAAGTAGCGGATGTGGACCACAACAAAAGGGAAATTTGCCGATTGATTGATGAAACCGTTGCAAACGGCGCAAAGATTATTGTATTTCCGGAACTGTGCATTACGGGTTACACCTGCGGCGATTTGTTTTCGCAGGATATTCTGTTAAACAGGGCGAAAGAAGCTTTGAAGGAAATTGTGGACTACACAGCAGAAAAGGATGCTCTGATTTTTGTGGGGCTTCCGTATGTGGCAAAAAATAAATTATATAATGTGGCGGCAGCCATCAATCGTGGTGAGCTGCTTGGTATGGTGACGAAGACATTTTTGCCGAACTACAGTGAATTTTATGAAATGAGACAGTTTCAGCCGGGTCCGAAGCGGGCAGATTGGGTGCTGTTTGAAGAGGAGGAGATTCCGTTTGGACCGCAGCTTTTATTTGCGTGTGACAGGATGCCGGAGTTAGTTGTCTCCGCGGAAATCTGCGAGGATGTCTGGTCACCGATACCGCCGAGCATCGGAGCCGCATTGGCGGGGGCTACCATCATCGTGAACTGTTCTGCGAGTGATGAGACGGTCGGGAAAGACATTTACCGGGAACAGTTGGTTGCAGGGCAGTCTGCGAGATTGATTGCGGGATATGTATATGCGAATGCGGGGGAAGGCGAATCGACCACAGATGTGGTGTTTGGCGGTCACAATATCATTGCAGAGAATGGTGTGGTGTTAGAGCAGGCGACCCGATTTATCAATGACACGATTTACAGTGAAATTGACGTTCTGCGTATTGTGGGAGAAAGGCGCAAAAATACGACATTCCAGATGAGCGAAGAGTCAGAGGAGCTGATTCGTGTGCCATTTTTCCTTGAGATGGAAGATACGAAACTTACGAGAAGCTTTGCCTCGCTCCCGTTTGTGCCAAGCGCGCTCGCAGAGCGGCAAAAGAGGTGTGAGGAAATTCTGACGATACAGGCAATGGGTCTGAAAAAACGTCTTGCGCATACAAACTGCAAGAGTGCGGTGGTCGGCATTTCCGGGGGCTTAGATTCCACTCTGGCATTACTGGTGACGGCAAAGGCATTCGATTTGCAGGGGATAGAGCGGAGCGGGATTTGTGCCGTGACCATGCCGTGCTTTGGAACTACGGACAGGACCTATCGGAATGCCTGTACTTTGACGCAGAAGCTTGGGGCAACGCTTCGGGAAGTGAATATCAAAGAGGCGGTGCGTACCCATTTCCGGGATATCGGGCAGTCTGAGGAGCAGCATGATGTCACTTACGAAAATGCGCAGGCGAGGGAGCGCACGCAGGTGCTTATGGACATTGCAAACCAGACGGGAGGCATGGTGATTGGAACCGGAGATATGTCGGAGCTGGCACTTGGCTGGGCAACCTATAACGGAGACCATATGTCGATGTACGGGGTGAATGCATCTGTGCCAAAGACGCTGGTGCGCCATCTGGTACGATATTATGCGGATACCTGTGAAGATGAAGATTTGAGAGCGGTGCTTTTGGATGTGCTGGACACTCCGGTCAGTCCGGAGCTTTTGCCGCCAAAGGATGGCGAGATTGCACAGAAGACAGAGGACTTGGTGGGCCCGTACGAGCTGCACGATTTTTACCTGTATTATATGTTGCGCTTTGGTTACGAGCCGGGGAAAATTTACCGTCTTGCGAAGGAGGCATTTGCCGGGATGTACGATGAGGAAACGATTTTAAAATGGCTGAAAACCTTTTACAGACGTTTCTTTGCGCAGCAGTTTAAACGTTCCTGTCTGCCGGACGGACCAAAGGTGGGAAGTGTGGCGGTTTCCCCACGGGGTGACCTTCGGATGCCAAGTGATGCCTGTGTCAGAATCTGGCTGAATGATTTAGAAAAGCTGTGAGAAAACAGGATTTTATGAGAAGAAGAAGGGTAGTTGCAAGAGGTTTGTGATTACCCTTACTTTTAAATTTTTTACAAAAATGAATTTGCGGATTTATTGAAAACTAACAAACTAAAAAAGAAGGGATTGACAAATCATGGCAGTCGCATTATGATGGGTTTACTCTTCAAGGAAACATATCTAGATTCAGAGGGACGATTCATCCCCAGATATCCAAACAAGAGCATAATTTCATACAGAAAGGAGGAACGGAGGGATTACTGTAAGCGTTTGCTGTAAAATTTTATATTGGAACAGGAGGGACAGGAATGAAAAAATGTAGGCGAATTGCAGTATTATTACTACTTGGCCTGCTCTGTTTGTCGACGATTTCAGTCTATGCAGAGCAGCCGGAAGAAGAAAGCATTACAGTACGAAAGAAAAAAGCAGAGCAGCTTGGACTCGCAGAATGGGTAGACGATGAAGGCTACTTGTTGGAATCCTTTTATGAGGGGAAAAGCGACCATGACTTGAGCGAAATGGGATTGGATGGGTTAGTGAGAACGTGGACGCAGGAGGAACTGGATGCATATGTACAGAACCTGAATGCGGGAATTGCCTGTTATGCCGTCACGTATTACCAGAAAGTGTCACAAATCAATCCGAGTACCGGGAAATATTTGTATACCGGGATATTTGAAGTAGACGGGATACTGGCATATTGTATGGAGAGGAGTGTATCTACCCCGGCGAAAGGCTCTCCTACAGGAGCGTGGCAGGAGGTTACAAACGAGAATGTCAGAAAGGTGTTATATTATGGGTATAACGGACCTGCCGCGCAGGGGTTCACCTATGTGGAAACGGCACTCGCCACTGGAGAGGCCAATGGTGATGGAGATAATTCTCTGGGAAGAGCAGTTCTGGCAGAAATCAAAACGCTAGCTTCCCCGCCGGGAAACTTTCATG
Organism: uncultured Eubacteriales bacterium; assembly: GCA_900316755.1. Taxonomy (GTDB): domain Bacteria; phylum Bacillota; class Clostridia; order Lachnospirales; family Lachnospiraceae; genus Faecalimonas. The sequence continues at coordinate 14,741 of ONED01000038.1, read as the reverse complement.
TATGGAAGGTAGAGACAAATGGCGGAACCACACAGGATTTGGCATTTTACACCATAGAACAGAACGGGAAAGGACAGGTGCAAAAGACCTCAAAAAGAGCAGATATGACAGACCAGAACAGCTGTTATTCTCTGCAGGGGGCGATATATGGAATCTATGGAGATGCTGCCTGTACCGCTGAAAAAGGAAGGGTTTCCACGGGAACGAACGGGATATCCGGGACGATTGAACTGCCTGCAGGGACATATTATGTGAAAGAAATCGCAAGCCCCAAAGGATATCAGTTAAGTGCGGAAGGAAAACCGCTGGTGATTAGCGCGGGAAATACTACGACAGTGGCGATGGCGGATGACCCGCAGATGATTTCGCCGGATATTCTGGTGCAGAAGGCGGATGCAAAAACCGGGCAGGAAGAAGCGCAAGGGAAGGGAAGCCTTGCAGGGGCAGAATTTTCGGTGAAATATTATAAGGGAGAGTACGGAGAAGGGGTAGACCCGGCTGCGCTTGGAAAAACACCGGACCGACAATGGGTGTTCCAAACGGACGATACCGGAAAGATACGATTTCAGGAAGAGTATCTGGTGTCAGGGGACACACTTTGGACCGATGCATCGGGAAAAGCGGTGCTACCTCTGGGAACGGTTACGATTCAGGAAAGAAGGGCATCTAATGGATACCGCTTGAATCCTCAGATTTTCGTGCGGAAAATCGCAAACAGCAGCAGTGGATTGGAGATTGCGAAGGTCGCAGAACCGATTATCGAGCTGGAGCTTGTCAAGTACCGGGAAAACACCACTGAGGTCATGGAAGGCGCGGTATTTGAGCATGTCAGCCCGGACGGAACAGTAGAGCAGGCAGAAACGGGAACAGACGGTAAGATTATCTTTCAAGGACTGCTCTGCGGCACGCATGAGATTCGGGAGGTGTCTCCGCCTGTGGGATATCGGGAGAATCGGAATGTGATTACATTTCTGGTAGACGGGGAAGGGGTTATCCATGTCACATCTCATGCAGATGAAACCTACGGAGCCGTGCGGACCACGTTTACTGAGGAGGGAAATCTCATCATAGAAGTGGAGGACAAAGTCGGATACAGACTACCGGAGACAGGAAGCGCCGGGGCATCCGCCCTGACTGTGATGGGAGTTCTTTGTTGCATTACAGCACATCAAATCAAATTGAAAAGAAAGGATGAAGAAAATGAGTAAGAGAAAAGAAAAAAGAATATGGACTGTGCTCGCAGTAGTAATCCTGCTTGCGGCACAAATCGGACGAGCCGTGATTGTAAACGCGGAGGAACATTCGTATGTAACGCAGAATGGAGTTGTAGATTTTGGAGAAGGAGAAGCCTCGATTGTAATCAAAGGAAATGCAGGGCAGAGCCTTGCAGGGAAGACTCTTTCGGTGCACAGACTGTTTGAAGCGGAAAATGCCAAAGGACTGGAATCCGTTGATTACACCGTGAATCCGGTTTATGCGAATGTCTTAAAAACAGTGGTAGCCAGCCGGAAGAATATGGAGTTGGAGAGGGTTACAGAGTTTGCAATCATAGATTATATGCAGACCTTGAATTCGGATATTGTGGAAGGTGCGCAGGCGGAGCAGACCTTAGAAGGAAGGTACAGTGATTACCGGTATTTTATCGAAGAGCTGTCATCGGAGTTTGACAGGGAAGGGGTCAAGGGAATACAGGTGGAAGTCGCCGATACGAAATCCGACAATTCTGTGGAACTATCCGGGTTGGCTTATGGATATTATGTGGTAGAGGACAGAAGCGATGCGGAAGGAAAACATACTGCAGTTTCTATGCCGGTGGTCAGTACAGCGAATCCGAACGCTCAGATACATATCAAAGCAGATTACCCGACCGTAATCAAGAAAATACAGGAGGATGACAACCCCACGGAAATCGGAGAGGACGGATGGAATGATATTGGCGATTACGAAATCGGTCAGGACGTGCCATACCGATTCCGGTCAGTGATACCGGATATCAATGGTTACCATTCTTACTATTACGCATGGCACGATAACATGGATGAAGCGCTTCTGTTACAGGAAGACACCATTTTGATTACCATCGACGGAACCGTCGGTTCCGTGCATAAAACCTATACAGTCACACCGGAGGAATACAAACTCCTCCAAAACACATCAGAGGAAACGTTTGTCATTGAAATCAATGATATCAAGGCAATCGTAGATCGGGAATTTCCAAATACAAATGAAAAACAGGAAAACAGATACGGACAAGTCGTTACCGTGACTTATCTGGCAACGCTGGGGGACAAAGCAGCACTGGATACGGGAAGACCGGGATTTGAGAATGATGTCCGGCTGGAATTTTCTAATAATTCCAATGTCGGCGCAGAAAATCAGACCGGATTTACTCCGTGGGACACGGTGGTCTGCTTTACCTACCAACTGGAAGGATTAAAAATCAACAATTATGGTATGAATCTGAGCGGAGCGGTCTTCCGCCTGTATGCAGATGAAGCCTGCGAGGAAGAGGTTCTGCTCAAAAAAGTGGCAGACCGGTATCATGTGATGCACCCGGACTCCTGGGATAGTACCAGTGCATCCAAGGCAGTGGAAGTGGTGTCTGACGAGGATGGAGCGTTTACCATCAGTGGATTGGATGGGGGAATCTACTATTTAAAAGAAGTAACAGCACCCTCCGGCTACCGTCCCATTGAGGAGCCCATAAGAATCGAGGTCAGTCCGGTATTTCCACAGGAGCGCAACAGCTATCTCAAAGGGGAAGGCGCAGGCGAGGAAATATTGATTCTGAATGCGACAGCGAAAATCAAGACCTTTGTAAGCGGAACAGAAAACGAAAAAAATGTCACGCTGCAAACCGACCAGGCGAAAGGAAGCATGCGTTTGTCGATTGTGAATGAGATTGGGAAAAAGCTGCCGATTACCGGAGCATTCGCAATGCCGTGCCTGTTCGCTGCAGGGACTTTATTTATGGGCGCCGCACTAAAACGAGGTCGCAGAAAGCATGAATAAGCCTTTGTTTATTATTGGCCTTTCTCTGCTCCTTCTGCCGCTTGGTTTCCGGTGGCTTCAAAGCAGGCAGCAGGAAGATGTGATTGCCACCTTTGAAGCGGAATTGGAAGGGAAAGGAAAGAGCGAACTTGAGGAAAGCCTTGCTAAGGCAGAGAAATACAATCAACGACTGTTTGAGGAAGGGTGGATAGACGGAGAGGACTATGAACAGCAATTGAATCTTATGGGAAACGGAATGATGGGAAGTCTTACCATTCCTAAAATAGAAGTCCGGCTTCCGATCCGTCACGGAACGAAAGAAGAAGTTCTGGCAGATTCCGTGGGGCATCTGAAAGAGAGCAGTCTTCCGGTGGGCGGTGAGAATACGCACAGTGTTCTGACCGGACACCGGGGAGTCCCGGATGCTCAGCTATTTACCCGTCTGGACGAATTGGAACAGGGAGACTTGTTCTATGTCTGTGTCTGTGGTCAGAAGCTCTGTTATCGGGTGTGCGAGATTCGGACCGTTCGGCCGGAGGAGACAGAGGTGACAGCGATTCAGAGGGGGAGAGATTTGGTTTCCCTTGTCACATGTACCCCTTACGGACTGAATACCCATCGCCTTATCGTTACAGGAGAACGGGTTCCGGAAGAGAAAGAGACAGAGGCGAACGTAAAAAAAATATCAAAATGGGATTTGCTGTGCTGCATATTGGCAGGAGTCTTTTCCGTAACTGCCGTCTTGCAGTGTGTGCAAAAGAAAAGGAGGAAGCAGATGAAAAGATATTTACCGATTTTGGCGGCAATTCTGCTGGGAATCTGTCCGCTGAGGGCATTTGCCGCAAGCGGAAACATAGAAGTGAAAGTTCCGGAGGGACAGGAAGGGGCAATTTCCTGCTCCCGGGTGGGAAGTATGATAAACGGAACGTTTGTTTTGGAAGAAGCATACCGGGAGAGCGGTGTGGATTTAAATGAGCTAAAGACGGCCGGTCAGATGGAGCAGGCAGCAAAATGTCTTATGAAATATGAAAAAAGCGGCGCAGTATTTTCGTTTAACAAGGATGGTACGACGCTGATTTCAGATTTGGAAGAAGGGGTTTATCTGCTCCACAGTTTCGGAAAACAGGAAAAAGAAATTTGCCCCACCCTTGTATTCCTTCCAACCTGGATGGAGAGTGAAAAGAATATGCTGTATGATGTGACGGTCATTCCCAAATTGGAGGATAAGCAAAACGTGCCGAAAACCGGATGGGACAGCCGGGATGTGGTTTATCTGGGATTTCTTGGAATTTCTTTGATAATAATTGTGGGATTGTCTTGTCACAACCGTTTTAAGTGTGGTAGAATACAATTTAAGCATTCAGAAATGGGAGGATATACAAATGGGAATGACAATGACGCAGAAAATCCTCGCTGCCCACGCAGGTTTGGAATCCGTGGCTGCAGGTCAGTTGATTGAAGCAAAATTAGATGTCGTGATGGCAAATGATATCACAGGTCCGATGGCGGTGCCTGTATTTCAGAAGATGGCAGACAACGTGTTTGATAAAGACAAGGTCGTGCTTGTGCCGGACCATTTTACACCAAATAAGGACATTAAATCAGCAGAGAACGCAAAATCCATCCGTGAATTTGCAAAATGCCAGTGCTTAAAGCACTATTTTGAAATTGGACAAATGGGAATCGAGCATGCGATTCTTCCGGAAAAAGGGATTGTGGTTGCCGGAGAATGTATCATCGGGGCAGACTCACATACCTGTACATATGGAGCGCTGGGAGCATTTTCCACAGGGGTCGGTACCACTGATATTGCGACCGGTATGGCGACCGGGGAATTGTGGTTTAAAGTGCCGAGTGCAATGAAGTTTGTGCTGACCGGGAAACCGGGAAGATTCGTAAGTGGGAAAGATATTATCCTGCACATTATTGGTCGAATCGGTGTGGACGGTGCGCTGTATAAGTCTATGGAGTTTGTGGGTGACGGTATCGCACATCTTTCGATGGATGACCGGTTCACGATGGCAAATATGGCGATTGAAGCAGGCGCGAAAAACGGAATATTTGCGGTAGATGAAAAAGCAGAACAATATATGAAAGAACATTCGGAAAAGGAATACAAAATCTACACTGCAGACGAGGATGCAGAGTATGATGAAGTGGTGGAAGTAGACTTGTCAAAAGTCAGACCGACGGTTGCATTCCCACACTTACCGGGAAATGCAAAGACCATCGATGAGGTGGAAGCGATGGAACCGATTCGGATTGACCAGGTAGTCATCGGCTCCTGCACGAACGGCAGGATGGAAGATATGAGAAGGGCAGCCGCTGTCCTGAAAGGACACAAGGTGCATCCGGGTGTGCGTGTGATGGTAATTCCGGCGACTCAGAGCATCTATCTGCAATGTATCGAAGAAGGTATCGTGAAGACCTTTATTGAGGCCGGATGTGCGTTTAACACACCGAGCTGCGGACCGTGCATGGGCGGACACATGGGCGTTTTGGCAGCAGGCGAGAAATGTGTATCTACCACGAACCGTAACTTTGTAGGAAGAATGGGACACGTGGATTCCCTGATTTATCTTGCTTCTCCTGAAGTCGCTGCAGCAAGTGCGATTGCAGGATGTATTGCAAATCCAGAGAAAGTAGGTGACAGATAATGAGAGCATTGGGACATGTTTTTAAATATGGAGACAACGTGGATACGGACGTGATTATTCCGGCAAGGTATCTGAACTCTTTTGACGGAAAGGAACTGGCAAGCCATGCTATGGTGGATATTGACCCCGAGTTTGCAAAAAAGGTGCAGCCGGGAGATATGATTGTGGCAAAGAAAAATTTTGGCTGCGGCTCTTCCAGAGAACATGCGCCGCTCTGTCTCAAAGAGGCAGGCGTAAGCTGTGTGATTGCAGAGACGTTTGCAAGAATTTTCTACCGCAATGCGATTAACATCGGTCTTCCGATTATTGAATGTCCGGAAGCTGCAAACGGCATTGAAGCAGGAGATGAGGTGGAAGTGGATTTTGACAGCGGTAAAATCTACAACCGCAGCAAAGGAACCGAATTCCAGGGGCAGGCATTCCCGGAATTTATGCAGAAGCTGATTGCGGCCGGCGGACTGGTAAATTATACAAATAACAAGAGAAAATAAGAAAGGAACGCTGCAGGGAGGAAGAAGAATGGATTTATTATATAAAAGCACACGAAATGCGGAGCATACAGTGACTGCTTCAGAGGCAATTTTAAAGGGGCTGGCAGAGGACGGAGGACTGTTTATGCCGGTAAGCATTCCGAAGCTTGACGTGCCTTTGCAGGAATTGAAAAAGATGACCTATCAGGAAACGGCGTATGCGGTGATGAAGCTGTTTCTCACGGATTTTACAGAGGAAGAATTAAAAAGCTGTATTGCGAAGGCGTATGACGCAAAATTTGACACAGAGGAGATTGCACCTCTGGCAAAAGTGGGCGGTACCTATTTTCTGGAATTGTTCCATGGGGCGACCATTGCATTTAAGGATATGGCACTTTCCATTTTACCGCATTTGCTGACGACTTCCGCAAAGAAGAATCACGTAAAAAATGAAATCGTCATCCTGACGGCAACTTCCGGAGATACCGGGAAGGCAGCGCTGGCAGGGTTTGCGGACGTTGAGGGCACCAGAATCATTGTGTTCTATCCGAAAAACGGAGTCAGCAAGGTGCAGGAGCTTCAGATGGTGACACAAAAAGGGGATAATACCGCCGTAGTTGCGATTCATGGGAATTTTGATTGTGCCCAGAGCGGGGTAAAAGCGATTTTTGAAAATAAAGAGCTTGCGAAAGAGATGGATGCAGCGGGCTTCCAGTTCTCGTCAGCAAACTCCATCAATATCGGCCGTCTGGTTCCGCAGATTGTCTACTATGTATATGCGTATGCGAAATTGCTGCAAAATGAAGAAATTGCAGAAGGGGAAGCCATCAATGTGGTCGTACCGACCGGAAACTTCGGAAATATTCTGGCGGCATTCTTTGCAAAACATATGGGGATTCCGATTGCAAAGCTGATTTGTGCTTCCAATGAAAATAAGGTACTGTTCGACTTCTTCCAGACGGGTGTATATGATAAAAACAGAGAGTTTATCCTGACCAATTCGCCTTCTATGGATATTTTGATTTCCAGCAATCTGGAGCGCCTCATTTATCTGATTGCGGGGCAGGACGCACAGAAGAACAGGGAGCTTATGCAGGCGTTAAAGTCACAGGGTGTGTATGAGCTGACGGAAGAGATGAAAGAGAATCTCGGAGACTTTGCGGCAGGTTATGCAACTGAGGTGGAAGTAAAAGAAACCATTGCTTCTATTTATAAGGAAACCGGATACATCATGGATACACATACGGCTGTTGCGGCGAAGGTTTACCTTGCCTATCAAAAAGAGAGCAAGGATGCGACAAAGACTGTGATTGCATCCACGGCAAGCCCATATAAATTTGCAAGAAGCGTGATGACCTCCATTGATGAAAAGTATAATGCGCTTGGTGAATTTGAATTGATTGACGAGCTGGAGAAGCTTTCCTGTGTGAAGATTCCGAATGCGATTGAGGAAATCCGGGATGCAAAGATTCGCCATACAAGAGAGTGTGACGCAGACAAGATGGAAGAGACCGTAAAAGAGATTTTAGGGGTATAAGGAGTGGATTCTATGCAGGATGTGACAAATTTGATAGGAGTCTTGGTGCTTTTTTGCGGTATATACTGTCTGTATGCAGCCTTTCAGATGAAAGTCAGGGGAGAGATTAATACAAGTCTTTTATTGACGAAGGAACTCATGTATAAGACCTGCAAAGACAAGGAAGCATATATTCAGGAAATGTTTCCGACGTTATTGATATTCGCGGTTGCAACCACTCTGTGCGGCGCGCTGGATGTGATTAACAGCTATGTGGTCGAGGTGAGTATTCCCTATTTTATTTCTCTGGGGGTATTCTTAATTACCTTTGTGCTGTTTGTTACAAAGAGTTCTAAATTGAGGAAAAAATATTATTAAAAACTTTTTTGTGAAAATATTGACGAAGTGAATTTAACTTTGTATAATGGGAACGATAGGTTGCCGAAAGACGGCGATTTATAAATAAGAAAGAAAGAGGTTAGGGAAAGATGTCAAAGATTAATTTAGAAAAGTATGGTATCACCGGAACTACTGAAATCGTATACAATCCTTCTTATGAAGTATTATTTGAAGAAGAGACGAAAGACGGTTTGGTTGGTTATGAAAAAGGACAAGAAAGTGAACTGGGTGCTGTTAACGTTATGACAGGTATTTACACAGGCCGCTCTCCGAAAGACAAATATATTGTAATGGATGAAAATTCAAAAGACACTGTATGGTGGACTTCTGACGAATACAAAAATGATAATCATCCGATTTCTGAAACGGTATGGGAAGAATTGAAAGCAATCGCAAAGAAAGAGCTTTCCAATAAGAGACTGTTTGTAGTAGATGCATTCTGCGGCGCAAACAAAGACACAAGAATGGCTATCCGTTTCATCGTTGAAGTTGCATGGCAGGCACACTTTGTAAAGAACATGTTCATTCAGCCGTCTGAGGAAGAACTTGCGGATTTTGAACCGGATTTTGTAATCTACAATGCATCCAAAGCAAAAGTAGAAAACTACAAAGAATTAGGCTTAAATTCTGAGACTGCTGTAGCATTCAACATCACCAGCAGAGAACAGGTTATCCTGAATACATGGTACGGTGGAGAAATGAAGAAAGGTATGTTCTCTATGATGAACTACTATCTCCCACTGAAAGGCATTGCTTCTATGCACTGCTCCGCAAATACAGATATGAACGGGGAGAACACAGCAATCTTCTTCGGTCTTTCAGGAACAGGTAAGACAACATTGTCTACAGACCCGAAGCGTCTTCTTATCGGTGATGACGAACACGGCTGGGATGACAACGGAGTATTTAACTTTGAAGGCGGATGCTATGCAAAGGTTATTAATCTGGATAAAGAATCTGAGCCGGATATCTACAATGCAATCAGACGTGACGCTCTTTTGGAAAACGTTACTCTGGATGCAGAAGGAAAGATTGACTTTGCAGATAAGAGCGTGACAGAAAATACACGTGTATCTTATCCGATTAACCATATTGAAAATATCGTACGTCCGGTTTCTGCAGCTCCTGCAGCAAAGAATGTTATCTTCCTTTCTGCAGATGCATTCGGAGTGCTTCCTCCGGTTTCTATCTTAACACCGGAACAGACGAAGTATTACTTCTTATCCGGATTTACTGCAAAACTGGCAGGAACAGAGCGCGGTATCACAGAACCGACGCCGACCTTCTCAGCATGCTTCGGACAGGCATTTTTGGAATTACATCCAACAAAATATGCAGAAGAGCTGGTAAAGAAGATGGAAGAAAACGGTTCCAAGGCATATCTGGTAAATACCGGATGGAATGGCACCGGAAAACGTATCTCTATCAAAGATACACGTGGTATCATCGATGCAATTTTGGATGGTTCTATTGAAAAAGCAGCTACAAAGAAGATTCCGTACTTCAACTTTGAAGTGCCGACAGAACTTCCGGGTGTAGACACCAACATTTTAGACCCACGCAATACTTATGCAGATGCAGCTGAGTGGGAGACGAAAGCAAAAGACCTTGCAGGACGCTTCATTAAGAACTTCGCAAAATACGAAGGAAATGAAGCAGGAAAAGCTCTGGTTAGTGCAGGTCCTCAGTTATAATTTCAATTACACAGAAGAGCCTTGCGCAAGATTGTCATTGCGCAGGGCTCTTTTTTTAATTGCGTCATAATAATTTTAATTTAGTTATTTTGATAAAATGATTAAATTAAACTTGATTTTGAAGAAGTTGTGGTATATAATTCAATTAAGTCATAATGAATGAAATGACGAAGTTAAATTCAAAATGAGGTAATTAGAATGAGACAATTTGATTACACGGAAAAATGGAAAAAATTGCTTACGCCAGAAATTGTGCGTTACCTTACAACAATTCATGAATACAAGGGTGAACATCGCTTAATTGCTGAACATCATGCTGATGTATTAGAAAGTCTTGTTGAGGTGGCTAAGATTCAAAGTACAGAGAGTTCTAATAAAATTGAGGGTATCTATACTTCTGATGAACGTTTGAAAAAGATTGTTTTGGATAAGACAATGCCAAAGACAAGAAATGAGCGTGAGATTGCAGGATACAGGGATGTGCTTAACACGATACATGAAAATTTCCCACACATTCCAATCCGTGACACATTCATATTACAACTTCATAGAGATTTGTATAAATTTGAAAATGCCTCTAATGGAGGCAGATTTAAGACTGCTGACAATATAATAGAGGAAGAAGATGCAAGTGGTAATAAGCTTGTTAGATTCAGACCTTTACCTGCATGGGAGACTCCGGAAGCAATTATAAGCCTGTGCACTGCCTATCATGAGGCGATTAACAGAAATGAAGCAGATCCACTTTTAATCATACCAATGTTTATCATAGATTTCTTGTGCATTCATCCATTTAATGATGGAAATGGAAGAATGAGCAGATTGTTGACCTTATTATTGTTATATCAGAATAACTATATTGTCGGTAAATATATTAGTTTGGAAAAACTGATAGAGCGAACAAAAGACAGTTATTATGATGCGCTTCAGGAAAGTTCGAGGGGGTGGATGGAAGACAAAAATAACTACGAGTCTTTTGTAAAATATATTTTGGGAATTATTACGGCAGCATACCGAGAATTCTTTGATAGAGCGCAGATTGTGGAAGAAAAGAAAGTTTCTAAGCCGGATAGAATTGAGGAGTTGATAAAGAATCATTTAGGTACGATTACCAAGGCTGAGATTGTTGATGCTACACCGGGAATAAGTACAACGACGGTACAGAGAACATTAACGGATTTGGTTAAGGCAGAGAAGATAGTAAAGATTGGAAATGGTCGTTATACAAAGTATAAATGGAACTGGGATAAGGAGAATTAGCAAATGATTACAGGCGAATTGAAAAATAGAATTGACAGTTTATGGGAGATTTTCTGGACCGGTGGTCTTACAAATCCATTAGATGTCATTGAGCAGATGACATATCTTATGTTTATTCATGATTTAGATGTGTCTGATAATATACATGCAAAGGAAAGTGCTATGCTTGGTCTTCCTTACGAAAGTGTATTTGCAAAGGAAGTAAGAATCGGGGAGAGAACTATTGATGGAACACAGCTTAAGTGGTCTGTTTTCAGGGACTATCCAGCTGATAGAATGTATTCTGTAGTGCAGGAAATGGTATTCCCATTTATTAAGAATCTTCATGCAAATAAGGACAGTGCGTTTTCCAAATATATGGATGATGCGATTTTCAAGCTCCCTACACCTTTAATGCTTTCCAAGGTTGTGGATGCAATGGATGATTTATACACACAGATGGCAAAGCTAAATGATTCAGATGCCAGAGGAGATGTGTATGAGTACCTTCTTTCAAAACTTGCGACAGCAGGCGTAAATGGTCAGTTTCGAACACCTCGTCATATTATTAAGATGATGGTGGAACTCATGGATCCGAAGGCTGATGATGTAATCTGTGATCCGAGCTGTGGTACAGCTGGATTTCTCGTAGAATCAGGAGAGTATCTGTGGGCGAATAAGAAAGATGAAATTTTCTATGATAAGCAGAAGAAAGACCATTTCATGAATCACATGTTCCATGGCTTTGATATGGATAGAACGATGCTTCGTATTGGTGCTATGAATATGATGAATCATAGAGTAGAAAGTCCGTTTATCGAATACAGAGATAGTTTGTCAGACCAGAATCCGGATAAAGATAAATATTCCTTGATTCTTGCAAATCCACCTTTTAAGGGAAGCCTTGATTCGGATATTGTATCTGCGGATTTGCTTAAAGTGTGTAAGACAAAGAAAACAGAACTTCTTTTCTTAGCATTATTTGTTCGTATGCTTAAAGTTGGCGGTAGATGTGCTTGTATCGTTCCTGATGGGGTTTTATTCGGTTCTTCTAAAGCTCATAAGGATATTCGAAAAGAGTTGATTGAGAACCAGAGATTAGAAGCTGTTATCTCAATGCCTTCCGGTGTGTTTAAACCATATGCCGGAGTATCGACAGGAATTCTTATCTTCACTAAAACTAATTACGGTGGAACTGATAATGTATGGTTCTATGATATGCAAGCGGATGGATTCAGCCTGGATGATAAGCGTTCCCCTGTGACTGAAAATGATATTCCGGATATTATTGAAAGATTCCGTAATCGTGACGCTGAGATAGATAGAAAGCGTACAGATAAATCGTTTATGGTTCCTAAAAAGGAGATTGTCGATAATGCTTATGACCTCAGCATCAATAAGTATAAAGAAGTTGAGTATGTAGCTGTTGAGTATCCTCCAACATCTGAAATTATGGCGAATATTCGTGAGCTTGAGATGGAAGTTGGAAAAGAGATGGAAGAATTAGAAAGACTTTTGGAGGGATAAAAATGAAGGTAGACTATATTGTGAGCTGTTTAGAAAAAACACAGATTGTTATTGCAGAGAATAAGAGAAGTGGGAACAATTTGGCGACTGTTTTGAAATTGAGTAATGGTTGTATAATCAATTGCTATGATTCAGGAAAAGTTGTATACCAAGGAAAGAATACGGACGAAGTAAAAAATATCATAGAACATACTGCACAAACTGTTCGAAAAGAAGAAAAGAATAGAAAAGTATTTGTGGTTTATGGTCATGATTTAAATGCAAGAACGCAGTTAGAGGCAATGCTTAGAAGATGGGACATTGAACCGTTAATAATAGATCAGTTAGTCTCTTCGGGACAAACTATTATAGAAAAACTAGAAGAGAACACGGATAAGGTTCAATTTGGCATTGTGCTTGCAACTCCTGACGATATAGGTTATTCAAAAGGGAAAGAGGAATGCAAAAAGTATCGAGTTAGACAAAACGTAATTTTGGAATTGGGTATGCTGCTATCAAAGGTGGGGAGATCCAAAGTGGCAATTCTATTATCACAAGCGGAGGAAATGGAAAAACCATCAGATATCGATGGGTTAATATATATTCCGTTCACAAATAATGTTGAAGAGGCTAGGGTTTCTTTGGCAAAAGAGTTGCAACGCAATGGATATGAAATTGATATTACAAAATTATAAATTCGGATTTGTAGGGCTGCGAGCAGAGTACAGACAAGACGGCAAAAGCACGTTGGAAGCTTGCTTTCATAAGTGATTTGGACGGATTGGATGTGGTGTGCGACAGCAGAACATGAGCATGAAGCGAAGCGGAATGCGAATGGGCGATGTGAGTAGCCCGTAGGGGATGACGTAGATGATAAAAACTATAGATGAGTGTTTTTTTTTAATACAGAATGGAGCGAATATAAAACAGGGAGACACAGATGGTGGCTTTCCTATTACAAGAATTGAAACTACAGCAAATGATAAATTTAACAGAGACAGAATGGGCTATGCTGGAATAACTGATATTTCGAAATATGAGTCATATGTGCTTGAAGATGGCGATTTATTGATGTCGCATATCAATAGTGTTCAGTATCTAGGTAGAACCGTATTGTATGTTAAGCAACAAGGTGAAACTATTATTCATGGAATGAACCTACTAAGACTTAAGGCTAGAAGAGACGTGATAAATCCTGCATATGCAAGATATTGTTTTTACGGACATCCGTTCAGAAGCCAAGTTGGAAATATAACAAAGAAATCTGTTAATCAGGCAAGTTTTGCTGTAAAAGATTTGAAGCGGATAAAAATTGATATTCCTACGGTGTCTGAACAGAATGAAATAGTAATGATTCTTGATAAGGTTCAGCAGGTGATTGACCTTCGAACATATGAACTGTCAAAGTTGGATGATCTTATCAAAGCCCGATTTGTCGAGATGTTTGGTGATCCGAGAAACAACTCTCACTATGAATATGTTTCATTTGAAGAACTTGTTGAGTACATGGGAGATATAGGATCAAATGGTGCTAATAAAGTGGTTACCGAACATTTGGATATGACGGATGAAGAAGATTATGCATTAATGGTTAGATTTCTTAACTTTACGAAAAACGATTTTACAGATGATGTTAAATATATATCCAAAGAAGCTTATGAGTTCTTTAAGAAGTCCCAAATATTTGGTGGTGAACTAATTATCTGTAAAATAGGAAGTGCAGGGCAGAATTATGTTATGCCAAACCTTAATCGACCAGTATCTCTGGGACTTAATCAAATAATGGTTAGAATCAACAATAAGGTGGAAATGCCATATCTCTATCAGTATTTGCATACTGAATACGGGGAACACCTGATTTCTGGATGCATCAATGGTGCAGTAACCAAGTCTATTACAAAAACTGAATTGAAGAAAATACCGGTGATGCTCCCTCCAAAAGCCGAACAAATGCAATTTGTATCGTTTGTTGAACAAGTCGACAAATCAAAAGTTGCGATTCAGAATTTGTTAGATGAAAACCAGATTCTTTATGATAGTTTGATGCAACATTATTTTGAGTGAGGTATTATAGAATGATAATTGAAAAGATTAAACTATTTTGGGCCAAGTGCAAGTTGGTGAGAGTAATAACATTTTTAGTGCTGGCTGGCATAGTATTACTGCTTGTATTAACAAAAGGTGTCTCCTTTTTTAAGCAAGCATCTGCCACCACGAAAGGAATTGTTGGAACACTCTTGGGAGCCATTACTGGTGGTTGTTTTTCTTT
>ONED01000057.1 GCA_900316755.1 uncultured Eubacteriales bacterium | reverse complement strand
CGGAACATGGAACTTATCGAAACCTTACCATGCCGGAAATCCGCTGTCACGTGAATATGTGCCTTGCCTATGGTTTCCACCGAATATCTTACTTTACCTATTGGCTTCCGGAGTGTGATGCGGATGTCTGGATATGGGATAATGCCATGGTGAGTCCAAAGGGCGAAAAATATCAGCATTATTATGATGTACAGGCGGTGAATCGGGAGATTTATGATATCGGAACACTGCTGTTTGAAGTGAAATCGGAAGCCGTATTCCACATGGGCACCGAGGAAGTGGCAGGCGTACCATTTGACGGATACGGAGCCATAAAGAAGATAGAGGGGGGTCCGGGCGTGGTTGGCTTCTTTGAAAACGGTTATGTGTATCTGGTGAATTATGATTTCATCGAGGAAACAACCTTTTCGCTCACTTCAGAGAAACCGCTTTTTGTGTATGAAGACGGACAGTTCCGTTCGCTTGGTCGTGACTGCACTGTGACATTATCTGCGGGTGGTGCCAAATTGTTGAAAATATAGTATGACGAGGGAAAACAGGAATGAAAAGTCAATATTTTGATGTGAAATTCAGCAAAGAAACCGGTGCAATTACAAAGATTACACCAGTCGGCGACCCATATAAAATAAATTTTATTAAGGAAGGCGGTTCCTTTTTGGAACCGCACTCTTATATTTTAACAAATTTTTCTGAGGAGGAAGATCAGGTTTCTGCAGATTATGAGAAAAATGACGTGAGGATAAACTGCCGTTACCATTTTGAAGGAGAGCGGATTGTCTGTGAGATGGTGTTAAAAAATACGAATTCCTTTCCGGTGTATTTTGACGGCAGGGAGGGTCTGGTGTTGTCTGCCCATATCAATGATAAGTATGACAGCAGTGAAGTCTGTATGACAAATCGTGTCCATGCACACATTTTTACAGGACTTCATTCCACCTATATTAATGCAGAGCGTATGGGCGATTTCGGTAAAAATCTGGGAATTGTATTTACGAAAGGAAGCTTCTCTTCCTATTCACAGAAAGGTGTGAAATCCAATGACAGGGGATACTTTTTCCTTCATGTGACCCCATTTGTGCTAAAGGGTGGAGAAATATATGAAATTGCCTGTGAGATATTTACCCATAGCGGAAAGGAAGAGTTTGCTGAAAAATCCGGAAACTATACATCCTGCCTTCGTGTGGTATCGCCGGAGGGGTTTAGTTTTGTACAGGGAGAAACGGTTTCATTTGAAGTAAAATGCAAAGAGCATATTGCTTCGGCGTCTGTGGAGCTGGATGGTGAGACATTGGCATATGAAATAGACGGAAAGAACTTAAAGGTGCATTTTAAGGCGGAGAATCCGGGTGAAAAAAAGGTATATTTCACAGTGAATTCCATTCAGAGTTTTGCAGTATTTTATGTGTCATTGGAACCGATGGAGGTTGTGAGAAGAAGGATAGGATTTATCGTAGAAAAACAGCAGTGTATGGATGAAACCTCCCCGCTTTTCGGTGCCTATCTTTGTTATGACAACCGGACTTGCCGACAGTTTTTTGATTCTTATTGGCCGGATCAGAATGCCAGCCGGGAGCGCATCGGGATGGGAATCCTGATTGCGAAGTATCTGCAGATAGAAAAAGATGAGGCAGTCTACGAGAGTCTCATGCACTATATTGATTTCCTTCTTCGGGAAATGGTAGACGAGGAAACGGGATTTGTATCAAATGGTATTGGGATGGATGCTTCTTTTAAGCGGTTGTATAATATTCCATGGGTGTCTGTGCTGTTTGCAGAGATGTATCATCTGACAGGGCAGGAAAGGTATGTGGATATTGTTATCAAAACAATGCGGTACTTTTATCGTGAGGGGGGAAAACGGTTTTATCCGAACGCAGTACAGTTTTATGAGCTTTTAGAGGTGGTCAGACAATGCCAAAAAGAGCAGGAATATGCGGAACTTTCAGCTCTGTTTCGAGAACATGCTGACCATATTGTGAAAAACGGGGTAATTTATCCTTCTCATGAGGTGAATTTTGAGCAGACCATTGTGGCACCGGCAGTTTCCATTTTACTTGACTGTTATAAGCTGTGCGGTGACGAAATGTATCTTCAGGAAGCAGAGAAACACCTGAAGATTCTGCGGCGCTTTGATTCCGATGCACCGGACGTTCGGCTGAACAAGATTCCAATCCGGTTCTGGGATGATTTTTGGTTTGGAAAGCAGCAATGTTTTGGGGATACGATGCCTCATTATTGGAGTGTACTGTCCGGTTATTGCAATTATCTGTACGGAGTCGTGACCGGTGAGGAAGAGTCTATTTCTTACGGCCTTGAGTGCATCCAAAATAACCTGATACTGTTCAATGAAAAGGGAGAAGGCAGCTGTGCTTATGTGTATCCTTATGAAGTGAATGGTATGAAAGGAGCGTTTTTTGACGAACTCGCAAATGATCAGGATTTTGCATTGTACTATCTCCTGAAAGTGCAGGAGAAGGATATTGCATTTCAAAAACCGGTACATGCGCAGACAGGGAAGGATACAGCCGGAAATCTTACGGATGGAAGAAAAGAAACTGCATGGATAGGGGAATATTACCCCTCCTATATCGATATTGATTTGGAGAAAAATTATTATTTAGACCGGGTGGAAGTAGATATACCTGAAAAAGGATTAGAGTATACACTTTATACCAGTATGAATGGCAGAGATTTTGAAATGGTTTCGTCAGAAACACTGCATCGGAAAACCTGCTTCCTACATGGAAAAGAAACCAGAATTATCCGGGTTTATGTGGAATATGATTCGATATCTTCAAATCCGGTATTGAATCAGGTGCGTGTATTTGGGGTAGAGAGTAGGACGCCGGTTCAAAAAAGACCGGATATCATAGTGCCGGATTTTGAGGATTCCAAATATCATGTAGATATCACGGATGAGGATACCTATGACGAGGTATTTGGAATCATCGAAAGACGGATAGGAGCGGCTTATAAAGATTGGTTTTCATTAGAACTTTCCGACAATCCGATAGCCGGACATGCCTATGACTTTTTTGAACTGTCAAATGGTAACGGCAAAATCCATGTCAGAGGGAACAATGGAGTTGCACTGGCAGCAGGTATCCACCACTATTTGAAATCGATCTGTCATGTTCATCTTTCACAGGTGGGTGACCAGACGGTGATGCCGGAGAATGTGATTGCATTGGAAAAACCAATCCGGAAAGAAACAAAGGCAAAGGTGAGATATGCCTATAATTATTGTACTTTTTCGTATTCTATGGCATTTTGGGGCAGAAAAGAGTGGCGCAGAGAACTGGACTGGCTGGCTCTAAACGGAGTCAATGTGGTTCTTGATTTGACTGCGCAGGAAGAGGTCTGGAGGAGATTTTTAGGAGAAATTGGATATTCCCATGAAGATATCAAGGATTTTATCACCGGGCCTGCATATTATGCGTGGCTCTATATGGCAAACATGTCCGGATTCTTAGGACCGGTTCATGATTCATGGTTTGAAGAGCGCACTGAGCTTGCAAGAGAGAACCAGCTAATTATGCGGAAGCTTGGGATGCAGCCGGTACTGCAGGGATACAGTGGAATGGTTCCAAATGATATTTTAGATTACGATGCAGATGTAGAAATCATAGAGCAGGGTACATGGAACTCTTTTAAACGCCCTGCCATGTTGAAAACAACATCTGCCTGTTTTGAAGCCTATGCCGAAATGTTTTATCGGATACAAAGAGACGTATATGGAAATGCAAGTCATTTTTATGCGACAGACCCATTCCATGAAGGCGGAAATACCGGGGGAATGTCTGCACGTGAAATTTCAAGGAGAGTACTGTCCGCTATGCTGAAAGCAGACGAGAAGGCAGTCTGGGTCATTCAGTCATGGCAGGGGAATCCAACCTCGGAACTGCTTGCCGGTGTCAAAGAGGTGGAAAGTGGAGCAGACCATGCTCTGATTCTGGATTTGTATGCGGAGAAAACGCCACATTACAATGAAGGAGCCGGCGAGAGTGTATCTTACGGATATGAACCGGAATTTGCTTATACTCCGTGGGTATTCTGCATGTTAAATAACTTTGGCGGTCGGTTGGGGCTGCATGGACATCTGGACAATCTGGCTTCTTATCTTCCGAATGCATGGAATCGGTGCAGAAAGCTGGTGGGAATCGGGATCACACCGGAGGCAAGTGAAAACAACCCCGTATTGTATGACTTTTTCTTTGAAGCTATCTGGCAGGAAAATGCAGATAAGCCAATGCAGACGATTGACCTCGATAAGTGGCTTTCTGCCTACATAACAAGAAGATATGGGGCAGAGAGCAAGGCGGCGAAGGATGCCTGGTATATCTTAAAAGATACTGTTTATAAAGCAGAATGGAATAACATAGGGCAGGGAGCTCCGGAGTGCCTTGTGTGTGCGAGACCTGCACTCAGGATTCAGGCGGCCTCTGCGTGGGGAAATACGATAGTTGGTTATGGCAAGAAGGAGCTGGAAAAAGCCGAGACACTTTTGTTGGAGGATTACGAACTGCTGAAAGACAGTGCCGGTTACCAATATGATGTGGTGTCAGTCAGACAGCAGGTGCTGTCAAACAAAGCCGGAGAGTATCACGAGAAGATGGTTCTGGCACTTCGTGAAAAACGGGAAGAAGATTTCAAATTCTATGCAAAAGAATTTCTGGCTGTCATGGATGAGATGGAGAGTCTTACAGGGACGAATGCATTCTACTGTCTGAATAGATGGGTGGAACAGGCACAGGCGTTGGCAGTACATACAGATGATTTTACCAAGAGACTGTACGAATGGAATGCGAGAGCCTTAGTAACGACGTGGGGTTCCTATCAGCAGTCTGAAACCGGAAGACTGCATGATTATTCAAATCGGCAATGGTCCGGTCTGATAGGGGATTTTTATAAGCGTAGATGGGAGGTGTGGATCTCAGATGAAATCATGGAATTGCAGGGAAAAAACTGCAAGGAAAACAGAGACTGGTTTGCCTGGGAATGGAACTGGGTGCGAAATTGATGCAAACTTCAAAATAGACATACAGATAAAAAAGGATGGTATGCGTTTTTACAACTCGGATAGCAAACCGTTCTGTGTGCATGGTGTTTTTAAAGAAAACGGAAAATATCGTCGTATTCCGGAAAATGTCGCTAATTCAGTGAGCGATGAGGTACTTTTCCTACATACAAATACTGCGGGTGGTCGTATCAGGTTCAGAACTAACAGTAAGCGTGTCGCCATTATTGCAAAAATGGATGGCATAGGTAAAATGCCTCATTTTGCACTTTCGGGATCAGCAGGCTTTGATATGTATGTTGACGATCGCTATGCAGGCTCCTTTATACCGCCTTTTGATATCGCGACAGAGTATGAAAGCTGCTTGGAGTTAGACTCCGAGCAAATGAAAAATATCACCATCAATTTTCCGTTATACAGCAACCTGAATGAGTTGTATATCGGAATTGATGAGGGCGCCACTCTCCAAAGTCCGGTTCCGTACCGGCATACAAAACCGATTGTATATTACGGTTCTTCTATAACGCAGGGGGGATGTGCGTCAAGACCGGGAAATTCCTATGAAAGCATCCTATCAAGGCTTTTTGATTGTGATTATGTGAATCTTGGATTTTCAGGAAGTGCAAAAGCGGAGGACGAAATGATTCATTACATATCAGGGCTTGATATGTCCGTATTTGTTTATGATTACGACCATAACGCGCCTAGCATAGAGCATCTCAAAAACACACACGAGAAGATGTTTAAAGCCATTAGAAATAAAAATCCAAATCTTCCGATCATCATTATGTCGAGACCGAAATACGATCTTGACGGACAAGAACAGGAGAGACTTGTTATTATTCGGACAACATACGAAAACGCAGTCTCGGAGGGCGATAAGAATGTATATTTTATCAGCGGTCGGCAATTAATGTCTAAAGCCCTTGACAACGGAACGGTCGATAAAGTTCATCCCAATGATTTTGGCTTTTACTCAATGGCTGATGCATTGGGGAATGTGCTTAAAACAATTTTAGATAGTACAGTAATTATTGGAATCTCCTACTTACGATAGGAGATTTCTGTTATTTGCTATGCAGTTCCAGAAAGTTTTCGGTATTCTTTCGGTGAAAGACCTGTGTATTTTTTAAAGACCTCCGAAAAATAAGCCGGGTTGCAAAATCCTAGATTATAGGATATTTCGGTCACCGGGATATTTGAGTGGCACAGTAGCATTTTTGCGTCTTCTATGCGCAGTTTTTGGATGTACCGGCTAATACTCATACCGCAGTTCTTTTTGAACAAATGACTTAATGTTGATACACTGCAGTTATAATGTGCGGCCAGATTTTTCATAGAAAGCGGCATAGTATGATTCGTGTTGATATATCTCAAAACCGAAGAATATAAATCCGTACTATCACTGCCGAGCTGAGATGTTTTTTCAAGATAGCTTTCCAACATGAAAACCAGCGGTCTTATGATGGTATCCACACTGCAGCGTTTGGGTACCGGTTCTATCAGACAATCGTCACGTATTTTTAAAAGTATATCAGTATTAAGATGGTTTTTGGTTGCAAAGTGTCTGAGCTTTTCCAATGCCATCTTTTCATTTCTGCCTTTAAAACTGCCAAATGAAATAAAACCATGCACTTTTCCAGCCAAAGTAACAGGATAAACATATTCTCCCACTCCGGCATAACAAATCCCGTAAAACTCCCCTTCACGGCATTTTTCTAAAACATTGCATTGCTTTTTAATACATTCTTCCCAACTGCCGCATGTTGTTTTTATGTGGTGACAATATGGATTCAGGTGGATATTGTAGCGTATAAGCTCGGGTATAGTGATGAAATCACCGTGTAATGTTATATAATAGCTTCCCTGTTCAATCATAAAATCAAGATATCGACATATGTCCTCGATAGTAACATTCATATTATCGCTCCTTTTGCACGAATACATAAAAAATAGCTTAAAAAACAGAAGAAAAATATAATTTTTTTTATTATAATACTTTCACAAGATACCGTCAACAAACTAAAAAAATAATCATGATGGGAGGAGAAGTGTGAAAAATAGAGAACATAATGCGGACCTTTGCGTTGTAGGAGGAGGAATGTCAGGACTCTGTGTGGCACTGGCAGCGGCACGGCACGGAATTAAGGTAGTATTAATCCAGGACAGGGGCGTGCTTGGAGGAAATGCTTCAAGTGAGATTCGTATGTGGATATGCGGTGCGCATGGTGAGGACAACCGTGAGACCGGAATTATTGAAGAACTGATGCTGGAAAATTTTTATCAAAATCCACAGCTCAGTTATCCACTTTGGGATGCTGTCTTATATCAAAAGGCTGCAGCACAGGAAAACCTCATGCTTTTGCTTAATACTTCCTGCTTTGACGCTGTCACTGAAAAAGACCGCATCATCAGCGTAAAGGCATGGCAGTCCACATGCGAAACGATGCACATTGTGAAGGCGCACTTTTTCGCTGACTGTTCGGGTGACAGCATATTAGCGCCACTCACCGGAGCACATTTCAGATACGGCAGAGAGGCAAAAAGTGAATTTAACGAAAGCATAGAGCCAGACACAGCTGACAGCAGAACCATGGGAATGAGCTGCCTTATTCAAGCCAGAGAAACTCCCTATCCGCAAAAATTTACAGCACCGGATTGGGCTTATAAATACCCTGCTGATGAAGATATTCCGTTTAGAGAGCATGACCTGTCTTCGAATTTCTGGTGGATAGAGACAGGCGGCGAAGGTGACTGTATTCATGATACCGACAAATGCCGCGACGAACTTATAAAAATAGCTTATGGTGTTTGGGATCATATTAAAAATCACGGTGATCATGGGGCTGAAAATTACTGTCTTGAATGGGTGGGACTTTTACCGGGAAAACGTGAAAGCCGCCGTTACATTGGGAAATATACCGTAACACAAAATGATGTTGAAGCCGGAGGAAAATTCGCTGATATAGTGGCTTACGCCGGTTGGAGCATGGATGACCATTTTCCTGCGGGTATCAACCATAAAAGTTCCTATCCTACGATATTTCATCCGGCACCGTCACCCTGGGGGATACCTTTCAGAGCACTGTGCTCTGAAAATATGGAAAATCTTTTGTTTGCCGGCCGGAATATCAGCGTAACACACGCAGCACTTTCTTCGTCGCGAGTCATGGCAACCTGTTCCATAATAGGTCAGGCTGTTGGCACAGCGGTAGCGCAGATGATACATGACAAAGAAAACACAGACAATATCGACATTAAAAAACTGCAAAACACACTTATGCTGGACGATTGTTTCTTGCCGGGAATGAAGCGTGAAGTACCTCTGCTTTCCAGAACTGTAAACTGTAGCAGTGACATTGTCCGTAACGGTATGGAACGGGGAGATGCGAACAAATGGGTGGGGAACCGCGGAGATTACATAGAATATAGAAGTGACATACCGTTTGAAGTGTCAAACATAAGAATTGTTTTTGATAGTAATCTTAATCGAGACTATCAGAATATGCCCTGCTGTATAAAGCTGAACGAAGAACGTTTCAGACTGCCGAAAACGCTTGTAAAAGATTTTGATATAACACTTACGGATGAATATGGGAAGGTAACGGTAGTGCCGTTCCGTAATGTGCATAACAGACTTTTTTCTTTGCCTGTGAATGGGAAATACAAAAAAGTGAGACTATCTCCCCTGGAAACCTACGGCTCAGAACAATTTGGAATTTTTGACTTTGAAATTGGAGGAATTGGAAATGAAACATGATTTTTTTATGGAATCCGAAAAGAGGATACCTGTTTCTGATGAAGTAGATATTCTCGTGGCCGGAGGTGGTCCGGCAGGTGTAGGCGCTGCTCTGAGCGCTGCAAGGCTCGGTATGAAAACAATGATAATCGAAATGCTCGATTGTCTCGGTGGTGTGGCAACCGCCGGTATGATGTCACACTGGGGCGGAACTTCTTCGAGCACAATACTGCCGGAAATATTTGCACGTACTGCTGAAAAAGGAAAAATATTCGGGTATGAGGAAATGAACGGCACTGATGAAAATACCATTCACCATGAATCGCAAAAAATTATTCTTGATGAAATGATGAAAGAAGCCGGGGTAAAGGTTCTTTTTTATACCATGGTCTGTGGCGCACTGACTGAAAACGGAAAAATCACCGGGGTAATCATACAAAACAAGTCCGGCAGATCGGTAATACGCGCCGCAAGGGTCATCGATGCTACAGGTGACGGAGATGTTGCGGCATATGCCGGTGTACCATTTATAAAAGGACGTGAGAATGACGGTAAAATGCAGCCGGCAACAATTATGTTTAAAATAGGCGGCGTGGATTACCAAAGAGCGGTATTTCCACCAAGCTTTGAGACGCTGGTTGAAACGCCACGGGGAGAATTACAGGCACTTGCACGGGAAAAACTGCCGTCCCCTGCCGGACATGTTTTACTCTACAGGCAAACAACAGACGGTACGGTCTGCTGTAATATGACAAATGCTACGGATATTGACGGCACGAACGCCGAAAGCGTTACAAAAGCTCTCATACAGTGTCGTTCGCAAATAGAGCCTATTATACGTTTCCTGCGCGAATATGTGCCCGGTTATGAGAAATGCTGGCTTATGAGCAGTGGCTCGCTTCTTGGTATTCGCGAAACGCGGCATTTTAAGGGTGAGGAAACTCTTACGGCGGAAGACATCCTTACCGCCAGAGAATTTGATAACTGGGTTGTAAAAAGAGCGTTTTTCAATTTTGATGTGCATAATATGACCGGCTCAGGGCTTGATAAAACAGGTGTCCAACAAGCCTGGACACAGCAGAAGACATATACCATTCCCTACGGATGTCTGATACCGCAGAACATAGACGGATTACTTCTCTCGGGAAGAAATATTTCAGGGAGCCATCTTGCACATTCGAACTTCCGTATTATGTCGATATGTATGGCACTTGGAGAAGCCGCCGGAATCGCAGCCGCTCTTTCGTTGCATGACGGTGTTGCTCTGCGTGATGTTGATGTAAGAAAAATTCAAGAATTAATTTAATTCAACTCTTTACTGTAATCAGAAGGGGAGCAGCCTGTATATTGCTTAAAGGCAGTGCTGAAATATTTGCTGCTCCCAAATCCTGCTTTTTCGGAAATTTGTTCGATTTTATAGTATCCGCTTTCGATAAGCTCTTTTGCATAGTTTATGCGCAGGCTGTTAATATATTTTACAGGTGTCGTACCATAATATTTCAAAAAAAGTTTCCGAAACCAGGTATCGCTCATGTTTGCAAGATTGCAGAGCGTA
>ONED01000066.1 GCA_900316755.1 uncultured Eubacteriales bacterium | reverse complement strand
TCTCAGGACTCTGTTATCTGTCCGGGCTAATCTGGTCGTATCGGAATATCCAACACCGGTATCATTCAGTTTGCTCTCACTGGTTCCAACAAAACCATTATACTGACCAATCTCTGTTTCAAGGTTTGTGGATGCTACTGTGTAGGTCAGTGTCACTTTCTTCCCTTTCGCTACAGGAATTTTATTGCACAGTAAAAAACGATCTGAACCTGTGCTCTTTACATTGACTGTGTACTCTACCGGCATCTTTTGTATTTTACATTTTTGAGTCTGGTTTGTCCGTACACCCAAATCATTTCCAGCCGCATCCACACATGTTACATGCGTAAGCCGAGCCGTGGTGCTCTTAAACACTACGATTCCAAGATAGTCCGGAGATTCGCTGGCAAGCTCCAGTGAACCCTCTTGATTTAGGTACACGCTGTCTAATTCTGTATATGTCCCATCCGGTTCCTTGTATCCACCACTCCACACAATCTTCTTGTTCGCACTGTCCCAACTCATGGTAAGCGTATAACTATAGCCTTCTATCATCATACGATTATAGCCATTATTAAATCGCACATAATTATAGGAACCGTTTGTCAAACGAGTATCCGTCACTGCAATCAGACCATTATTTCCAGCTGTATTATCCGCTGGTGTAGCATTCTTTTGATGGTTCGAAGACTCTACCGTATAGGACAATGTAATTGGTCCAGTAGTTGCTTTCCCACTGCAAAGCAAGAACCTGCTATCACCCGTTGCTGTATCTTTCATATCTACTGTATACTCTACAACAGGTTTTTCTACGACCTTAATCGTACCGACTGCTCCGGTGTTCATCTGAAGACCCAAGTCATTTCCATTTTCATCCACACAGGTGACATTGGTCAGTTTCACCGTCGCATTGCCATATATCACAATCCCAAAATATTCTGTGGCATCCGAATTATTTCCAAATCCTGGCAGATGTGTGTCCTGCTTGTAGGCTTCTTGAAGCGTTCCATCCGCATTCAGAATACCTCCGTTCCATTTCCACGTTTGACTGACCGCATCATAGCCCATTGTAAACTGATATGTCTTTCCTTGGACTGCCACTCTGTTATAATTAGATACCAGGGCTCTGAGAGTTGTATACCCTATCCCAGTTGAGTGTTCTAAATTTGCCTTATTTGTTCCGCATAACCCATTGTTACCAAATGCGCCGTTAAATTCAGACACCGTATAAGTCAGCGTAACCTTCTTGCCTTGTGCTACCGGTGTTTTATTGCACAACAAAAATCTTAAATCATCCTGACTCTGTGCCGCTACTGTGTACTCCACAGGAGCCACTACATCTTCTGCCTTCACTTCTTTTACCGGAAGATTTAAACTTAAGATGCCGGCAACCATGCAAACAGACAGCATACAACAAATAAATTTCTTCATTTTCTTCATTTTTTTCATTTTCTTCATCCTCTCATATTTTCTGTATTATCTACTATGTACCAAAAAAGATTAAAACCAATTGCTCCACTCAAAATCTCCATGATCGATTTCTCCGCCTGTACCGCTCCCCGGAATTGGGTCGACGACATCGAGAGCACTACACAGCACGACATCCTCCAATTGAAAACCAATAATCTCCATCATCGGCTCTCCATATTCTTTCTTACGCTCTTTTCTCATAATGAACTTCCTACTTCCTTTTCACATAATCATTCCTTTTCTTTGACGGTTGTCTGGCTTACTGCTGCTGAATTGTGCAGGTTCCCATATTATTTTGGTTTACCTGAAGTCCCAGGTTCTTTCCTGTCTCATCTTTGCAAGTTACATTCGTAAGTGTCGCTGTCGTACTGCCAAAGATACAGATTCCGAAATACTTACAGTTTGCATCTCCACTTCCAGCATTTCCGTTCAGATGAGCGGCTGTCAGTGTCTCCATTCGACCATCTGGATGTGTAAAGGATCCCTCATATGCAATCTTTCCATTCGAATCTTTCCACATGGTAAGGGTATAGGTACAACCTGCTCGCATCACCCTATTATAGCTATTGCTGTACTTGAACGAATTATAAGCATAAGCTTCCGTCTTCTTTGTCTCTGTCGCTGCTGCCAATCCATTATTGCCAGTGCTGTCATTTCCGGTCTCCTGATTATGGGTTGTAGAGCTCACTGTATAAGTCAGAGTAATCTTTCCATTCGCCGGCAGCTTGTTACATAAAAAGAATGCTTCCGTGCTGTCTTTTATTTCTACTGTATACTTCCCGCTTTCTCCGGATACAGATGGAATTTTCTCATATCGGAAGTTGTCTAAATAGAGAACCTGTGTATCTAAACTCTCCAGATATTCCGGCCATGCAATCTGGATCTCTCCCGGACTGGTCAGGCATGCTTCCTCAAATGTATCAAAATCAAAAGTTATGGTTCTCCAGCTTCCACTGCTTACTCTTGTAGAAGATATCGGTTGATATGGAACTCGCAAACCTTTCTTGTAGAACTCCCAGGTCATATCGATATTGTTATTCTTCACATATACGTCAAAGGCGAATCGATACTGACTGCGTTCTGTTTGGGAAAGATTCATAAATCCGCTTTCCCGAACCAGCTTTTCAGGAATGATAAGCTTATTTTTCACCCCTATATCTGCCTTACCGGAACGCAAATTCACTTTCAGTACTTTACTGCCCTGTGTAGCACTAATACCTTCAGATGATGCACTCACAATCTTTGCCCACGGTATCGTTTTTTCACCGGTGATATCAAAAGTAAAACTGTCTTCATGGAAGGTCTTATCAAAACCGATGATTTCATACACACCTTTTTGGGTGTCTGAATCAAAAGTCAACACATCTTCACACGTCTTGTACTCTGTGTCAAAATGAATGAGAAGGTCATCCATATAATATACAGGCGCATCTGCCAGATTTCTCACTCCTGCATTTTCAAAGCTGAAACAGATACCTTCGACATTTTCAGCATCATAGGCTACGTTTACTGCAGCCGCATCCGGTATGTATGTAATCTTATTCCATCCCGGTGACAACACAAACCTTTGTGTTTCTGTGGTTCTATAATTCGAAACATTGAGTATTGTAGTAACCAGACTGATTTCCAGTTCCTTCTGTCCGCTTTGGGAGTTCCATACCCACAAGGTAACTTCCTTCCAATTTCGGATGTCTTTATAGTTAAACCCTGCCTTCTGACTGTAGAGCGGATAGTAGAATGAAGCCTGAGAGTTCGAAGAATATCCTCCTATAGGTTGAACTTTCGCGGAATACCTTCCACTTCTTACATATGTCATATCGGAGTTACGTGAAATTTTTCCAAACGTACTGTCTACACGAATGAGTTGGAAATCCGGATTATACTCTTCAAAATCCAATAGTGATGCAACTCCTCCGGTGCTTCCCTTGACTGCTACATCCTGGCCGGTATTCGTGCTGGCAGGAGTAGAGGAGCTTGAAGCTGCACACTCTCTCTTAACATTTGCATCTGTCGTAACTACCGCAGTATTTACATTAAAGTTTTGAATATAAGTTTTCGCCTGGGTCGGTGACATTGTAGCTGCAGTGAGGAGTGCCTCTCTCAGTGCTGCATAAGTATGGTCTCCGGCTGTTACCCGAACCTTATCGTCATAGAGCTGACTGGTAAGTACAGACATGTCGATTGGACAATTCGCTGCAGCGCAACGATTTTCCAGAGCACAATATAACTCATACTCCTCAAATGCATCACGTATCGCCTCTAATCGAAGAGATGCTACCGGTCCGTCAATGCCATAGGCAGCTCCCGGGTATAATAAAAATCCCTCGCCATTCGACGTCGGATATCGTTCTGCTGTATCATAGTAATCATCCAATAGAACAGTCCCGTACTGGTTGGTTACACCTTCAATAAGTGTACTCGCTGAATATAAATCTGTTAACCAGTACAAGTTTCCGGTAATTCCATAATCTGCCTGCATCCACCCCATAGCACGTATACCGGTTAAGGACTGGATATCAAGCTGATAGCAAGGCTTTGGCGCCCTTGGGTAGATACATCCATACCACCATTTTTCAGCCATACCATCATAATTTTGAATACCATCCTTGGTACAATTGTCAAACCGAGGGCAAAGTGTAGTTACTCCCAATTCTTTAAACGTAGATACGTAATCATTCGATGTGTTTGTAACTATATTGTGACAATCTCGCATGCTTGCCACCACTTGTGCCTTGATTGAGGAGGTGATGCTCGTGTCCGCCGCTATCGCATCCGCAACTTCGTTGCACAGTTCGGTCCAATCACTCGACGTCTGTCTTACCCGTTTTTGCTCACTGTCGGTGAACCCAAATCCGTCTATTTCATCAAGAAAAGTAGTATGGACCCCTGCTTTCTCCAACATATTAAATCCGGTTTTCAGACTCTTTTCTGCAAAGGCCTCCAGATATTTTTTGGAAAGTGTCTTATCTATGCCATTTCCCAACTGTACGGTAGGGATAAGGACAAAGGAGCAAGCCGGATTCTGCATATAGGAATATGCCAAGTCTGTATAATACTGTACATCTTCGTCCGTATGACAATTATTCAGCATGATATTTGCGGAACATAAACGGTAATCATACAAGGTTTCCGTATATTTGTTCAACATCTCCTGAGAACCATCCTGTTCTCCAAGCCAACTTCCGCCATAAACAAAATAAACACTTTTTATATGGTTTTCTTTCGGCACTTCCACATCCATCACCTGTAAGGTGACCGGTATATCCTGGACAGTTCCTGAAATCCAAAGTTGAAGTGTACCGCTGTACACGCCTTTAGGCTGATCATTCGGGATATGAAAACGTACATAAATCCCCTGATTGTCTCCACTTTTTACTTTGGTCTCACCACGAGCTATGGCATTTTTTATAGGAACAATGGCATCCGGATACATCCCGGTAACGCCTCCGTTATAATTTGTCTCTACTTCAATGTACTTCTCATGAAATACATCAATCTGTTCTGCCGGAAGTGTATATCCTTCTGTACTGGTGAGATCGGAAACAGAAAAGTTATAAGACACGTCCTCTTTTGCAGAAATTACAATCTGCTGCGCCTCATATTCCCCTTTTGCCACTTTTAACGCAATCTGTGCATTTCCTTTGGAGGACTCATAATTATCGACATTCTGCAGCACCTTAAAGGTTGCACTACAGCCCCACACATCTGCTAATGTCTCCATTTCCATATCATATTTACATACGATATCTGCGATGTCAAAGTTCGAGAATGTGTCACCTGAAGCATTCGAAAATCGTTCCTCCTCCACAGGGAACATCCATGTTCCACCGGGCTCACTACTAGCAATCCACTGGAAACGCAGATTCACGAACATCCCATCGTTTGCCACATTCCGTGCGCTACTTCTCATCGAACCCTCGACCTCTATGTAGCCTCCTTTGTCCTCTGCAGACACACTATCGAATACCGTTCCTGCATCGGAATTGAGGAATTTGAATCTGGTACTGTCATAACCAACTTTGATACTACCGGAATTCACCTGCGTGTCTGAGTAAAGCCTTACACCTACATTTACAATTTGGTCATAAGCATCTATCACTCTGGCATACCTTCCCACTCCTTTTACAGTTGTTCCGTCTAATGTTGTCCACCAAGGAGTAATTCGGATGCCCTCTTGTATCTTATTTGTAGGAATTCCTTTCAGCGTGCTCGTGATAAAATACTTGGATGCTTCGGAAAATACGGAAGGGGTGTAATCAAAAGCCACATCGTTTTCCCTCGCAACAATACGGGTATAGACTTCCTTGCTTGCATATGACCTCGTTATACCATCTATGGTAAGTTCAAATCCGACTAACCGATATCTGTCACTGTCCACCGAAGAAATAAGCCGGAGTTTTCCGGATGGATTTTCTTTGGATGTACCGGACAGTATCTGACACTTTGCACTCAGCACCTCTGCCGGCACAAACTTGGCTATTGCTATTCCTGTCTGAGCAGTATATACGGTGTCGCAGGATGCGTCCGTAAACCATCCTGCAAACAACCAGTCTTTATAGGGCGCTTCTGTGGTAGTCGGCTTCGGAGCTGCCCGAATCACCGTTTCTCCCTCTGTAGTAATATAATTACTAACCTCAAGTTCTTCTGTCCGGTAATATTCTTCAGTGGTTCTCGCTGTTTGTGACTGGCCGGCTTTTGCCGGCAAGACACAGAAACTACATAACAACAACGACAGGGAAAGTAAAACTGATATCCACTTTTTCATACTCACTCCCTCCTATACACTCAATCCTATCGCCTGTAACCAATTTTTCGGAACTGCCAAACATTTCTCTATTACATTTGCGGCAAGACTCTGCACAGAAGATACCGTCGTTGCATCATCACAAAATTCGATGCCAGATATATAAACGATATTAAAACCATCTACCAGTTCCGCCCCGTCAGTCGCAGAGATAATTGATTCTGGCTTGACATTAGCATCCAAAATGGATTTCAAATCGAAGAAGTAATCCACCCATTCACCGCTCTGAATTGCAGTATTGGAATATACATAATGCCCCTCTCCATCGTCCTTCTTTCCAAAGCAGAGCTTTCCTTTCCATTGCATTCCTTCCGGCATATACATTCTCACCTTTAAATATCTTCCCATTTCTGAGTTCACATATCCTTCACGAAGAACATCCCAAAGCTCATCGTCCTCGATTGCTTTGATGCGGAATTTTACGTCTGCGTTCGCTAAGGAAAACTGTGTCACGCTTGCAGTCTGCTGCAATTCACTTTTTACTTTTTCATCTGCAATATCAGAAAAATGCTCTGATGTCAGAATCTGAACTCCTTCACTTCCGCTTGCACGAACAACACCGTCTGCTCCTGCATTAATCCTAACGCCCAAATCGTTTCCATTCTCATCTACACAGGTTACATCCGTCAGTTTTACAGTCGTATCTGCATACGCATAAATTCCAAGATACTGGGTTGCCTGAGTTCCTTTATTTGACGGACCTGCATTGAAATACCCTCCCACGTTAGACGCATAATCCTCCAGGGAACCATCCTCTCGATATGCTCCTCCGGTAAAGTCAATCTGTCCATTTTCGTTTAGCCACAAAGTAAAGGTGTGTTTCTTTCCATTTCTCAGAACTCTGTTATCTGTCCGGGCTAATCTGGTCGTATCGGAATATCCAACACCGGTATCATTCAGTTTGCTCTCACTGGTTCCAACAAAACCATTCAGACCA
>ONED01000033.1 GCA_900316755.1 uncultured Eubacteriales bacterium | reverse complement strand
TTTGAGCAAGGCTTCAGTCACAAGTTTCTCTAAGTGTCCAATTTACAAGAATCTTTTACATCTATGCAAAGCAAACTCGCAAGCAAAGGGTTCAAAGTTCCCATGGGGTGAGAAAACTTTGAACCCTTTTAGCTGCGAAGCCGGCTTTGCATACATGATTTTTTGTAAATTGGACACTAAGAGAAACATAAGTGACTTGCAGAAAGCTCAAATTTTGAGGTCTTGGGGACTGTCGGGGTCTGTAGCCGTTTGGCGCAGTCTGCCCGATTGGCGCTTGGGGCGGGGCGTTCGCTATGCACCGGAAGGCTGAATTTTGCCTGCTGAAATGGTAAATTTTGGAAGAGGACTTGTATTTTTGCGCAGAATTTTTTATAATAAGCCATATATTTGGAATGCATTTCAGATGCGGATTTGTATCAGAAGGGATTGTTTATGGAAGGTCGCAGAGCCCCGGTGTGCACCATTGCACTGGTTGTTATCAATGTGGTTGTCTTTGTTGTTCTGTCTTTCGGGGGAAGGACGGAGGACGCCCTGTATATGGTGGACCATGGCGCCATGTATGTGCCGTATTTTTTGATAGATCAGGAATATTATCGTATTTTTACCTGCATGTTCTTGCACTTTGGGTTTGAACATTTGATGAATAACATGGTGACCCTATTGATTGTGGGAAGATATTTAGAGCCCGTCGTAGGGAAAGTGAGATTTGTCATCATTTATCTGGTGAGCGGACTTGGCGGAAGTGTGTTGTCCCTGATAGGAGAGCTTAGGACAGGGGACTATGCGGTCTCCGCAGGTGCTTCCGGCGCCATTTTCGGGCTGACCGGAGCGCTCCTTAGTCTCGCGATTTTGAATCGGGGCAGGATTGCCGGGCTGACAAAACAGGGGATTATACTTATGACTGTTCTCAGCCTGTATAACGGATTCGTGAGCGAAGGCGTAGACAATCTCGCCCACATAGGCGGTCTGGTCTGCGGATTTCTGGTTACGTTTTCACTTTGCTTTTATCGTTACACGAAACGTCGTACCGATTTCGGGTTCTGATTCTACCGAGATGGTACCGCCGTGTGCCTGAATGATGTGGTCGCAGATGGCAAGTCCCAGTCCCGTACCCTCCTTTTTGTAGGTTACAAAGGGCTCAAAAATGGTGGGAAGCTGTTCTTCTGAGATTCCACACCCGGTATCGCGGATGGTGATGACGACGTCTTCTCCTTCTAAAGAGGCACAGAAGAAAATCGATTTGTCCGGGTAAGAAGCGTCGTATGCATTTTTCAGAAGATTCAAAAATACTTCTTGTAATTTCGTTTTATCTCCCGTAATCTGAGGAAGATGCGGGTCGATTTTGGAAGTATACTCCACCTCTGACCTCGCAATCGATGCAGCAAAGGAGAGGGAGAGCTTTTCCAAAAACGGACGGAGCGCAAATGTCTCCGGGTTCATCTGTTCCGATTTTGCAAGGTCGGAAAGGTCGTCCAGCAATCGATTGATATATTCGATATCATAGGCAATGCTGGACCAGTGCCGGAATTCCTTTACTTCCGGGTGCTGCATTTCAATTAATTGAACCGTACTGTATAACGTCGTGAGCGGATTGCGAATTTCATGGGAAAATTTGCGGAGCAAAAATTCAATATCTTTATCAAATGTCATTTAGAATACCACCTTTCAAACAAAGTGTAACATTGCTTGAAGGATGATTCAAATAAAATTTAAACAATTTATGAGAAAGAGGGAAAAATTATGAAAGATGACAACTGTATTTTCTGCAAAATTGCAGCGGGAGAGATTCCTTCTGCAACCCTGTATGAGGATGATGATTTCAGAGTCATTCTGGACATTGAACCGGCTTCTAAGGGACACGCGCTGATTTTGCCGAAGGAACACTATGCAAATCTTTATGAGCTGGATGACGAACTGGCGGCAAAGGCGATGGTGCTTGCAAAGAAGATGGTTACGAAATTGACAGCTATCCTTGGGTGTGACGGCTATAATGTGGTACAAAACAATGGAACCGTGGCCGGACAGACCGTTTTTCATTTTCATATGCACCTGATTCCGCGCTATCAGGGGGATGGTGTCAAGCTTGGATGGAAGCAGGGAACGCTTACAGATGAAGTGAAGGAAGAAATTTTAACAAAAATTCGCGAAAAATAGACGAAGAGGACACATGTTGTGAAACACAAATCAACGAAAGAAGAAAGTTTTGACAGTATCTATGAGTCCTATGCGGTCGACGTTTATCATGCGTGTCTGTATCTTACTTCGGACGAGAGTCTGGCGGAAGAGATGACGCAACAGGCTTTTGTGAATTTCTATGAGAGTAAAGAAGAGGTTAAGCCGGAATGTGTGAGAGCATATTTAATCCGTGCAGCAAGAAATTTGATTTTCAATTATTATCGTCATGCAAAGTATGAGACGCTGGAGGAGAAAGACGGTGACGAGACTACGAAGCGGGAACCGGCGACCGCAAGTTTAGAAGAAGATTATATCCGGGATTTTTGTAAGGAACTGGAGGCAGAACTCTCTGCAGATATTCTGGCAGATTTGAAGGAGCATCATGACGGCTGGTATCAAATCATGCATATGATGTTTTATGAAGAGAAGAGTCATGACACGATTGCAGCAGAACTTGGAATTACAAAAGAAATCTTATACAGCAGATTACATAGGGCAAAACTTTGGATACGGAAGAAATATGAGACAAGATTTCAAAATATCAGGGAGTTGACTTAGTGAAAAAGAAAAAGGTGCCAAAAAGACACCTTTTTCAAAATTAAGGGATAAAAATAAACATTCCATATCCGTTATGCTCCGGCAGCCTCCTCGATTAATCCGATAATCGTTTGGATGGAATCCTGCTGGGAGGAATGACTCATGGCGGATATGTAAGTATCCCGTTTGTTATAGAGGTTGTGTATGGCATCGAAAAGAACCTGTGGCTTTAGTTCCTCTTCTTCCAGAACGAGACTGAAGCCCTGACGTTCAAAAGAACGGGCGTTTAAAATCTGGTCTCCGCGGCTGGCATTTGCTGAAAGCGGAATGAGCAGGTTTGGCTTGCGCAGTGCAAGCAGTTCGCAGATGGCGTTCGCTCCGGCTCGTGAGATGACGATATCCGTAAGGGCAAATAAATCTTTTAACTCCTGTTTGATGTATTCAAACTGGACATAGCCCTTCCGGTTTTTTAAGGATTCGTCCATCTTGCCTTTTCCGCACAGGTGGATGACGTGGAATTCTTTTAACAGCTCGGGCAGAATCTCCCGCACGGCGTTGTTGACTGCAACGGAACCGAGGCTCCCGCCGATGACCAAAATGGTCGGTTTATCCGCAGTCAAACCGCAGAATTTCAGTGCCGCTTCCTTACTGCCGGATAACAGTTCCTGGCGAATCGGGGAACCGGTCAGCACGGCTTTCCCTTTCGGAAGGAGTTCCAGAGTCTCCGGGAAATTGCAGCAGACCTTTGTGGCGGAGGGAATGGACAATTTGTTTGCCAAACCGGGCGTCATATCGGACTCGTGGATAATCGTGGGCACATGGCATCTTTTTCCTGCCATGACAACAGGGACGGACACAAAGCCTCCCTTAGAAAAAATCACATCGGGTTTCAGGGTTTTGATGAGCTTATTTGCTTCCCGAAAGCCCTTTAATACACGGAACGGGTCGGTGAAGTTCTGCACGCTGAAATACCTGCGCAGCTTCCCGGAAGAGATGCCGTGATAGGGAATCCCGAATTGTTCAATCAGTTCTTTCTCGATGCCCGTGTAAGAACCGATGTAGTGAATCTCATATCCGAGTTCCTTTAAACGGGGCAGGAGTGCAATATTGGGTGTAACATGACCGGCAGTACCGCCGCCGGTTAAAATAATACGTTTCATAGTGTTCCTCCGAAGATTTATTGGATGCTACAATATATATTATATTAAACAGTATTCCAATAAAGGTCAAGAGGAATGAATCTGAAAAAAGGAGAGCAAGTATGATGAAAAAGAAAGAAAAACTTTCCACAGAAGAAAAAGAAATGGTCGATGAAATAGAGAGCTATATGAAAGAAGTGGACAGCCAGCCGGATGTGGCGGAGTCGCCGCTGCCGCCGGAGCTGCAGGCAAAAATTCATCAGCAAATTGAGACACGTGCATTGGCTCGTGAGACGGCAGAACGGGAGCGGATGTCCCAAGAGGAGCGGGAACTTATTCGCCTCGGGAAAATCTCCGGAAGAGACGGAAGGCAAGAAAGTATGTGGTATTGGCGGCTGCACTGGTTGCGGTGCTGGCGTTGGGGATAACCAGTATAGGCGGACCGGAGAAGGTGGTGGAGACGCTTAAGAGATACACTTTGAATAGAGAACAAGTAAGGGTTAATTCGGATGATAATATAGAGTTAATTGAAAATGTCAGTGAGGAAGAGGTATATCAGGAGATAGAGGATAAGTTTGGATTTTTGCCTGTGAGAATGGTTTATCTTCCGGAAGAAATTGAGTTTATAAAGGCAAAAATTGGGGACGAAATTCAAGGCATTTACTTTACCTATGGAAAAGAAGGAGAGGTGAAGATTAAATATTTGATACGCCCTAACTATAGGGATGGTTCATTGGGAAAAGATGTTGAAGATGAACTTTTAGAAGAATATATTGAAGAAAATGAATATACGACAATAAATGTAAAAAGATATCGTGTCGAGGGGAACGAAGAGCGATGGTCGGTTCAATTTGAGTACAAAAATGTGTTCTATTCCATCTTAATTATGGATACATCAAAAGAAGAAACAGAAAAAATTGTTGAAAATTTAATTTTTTCTTAAAAAATGCGTCAGATTTTGGCGGTTCGCGTGTCTATATAATAGAACGACTTGTAAAGGGGTGATTTTATGAAGAAAAAGGTGATATCTTTTTTGTTGGCGATGATGGTTTGTGTGTCCGGATTGTTCTTTCAAGTGTTTGAAACAAGAGCGGAGGACGATGGAGAAGAGATGGATTTTTCCTATCTGATGACGGAGGATGCCCTGGTTGGATATATGCAGACACAGACGTGGGGTGTGTATTTGGCAGAGGGATATTCCATCATCAATAAAATATCTTCAACAAAAATCGGAGCAGGCGGTGTAACTGGTGCTGCTGTAAAATGCAGGGTGTCAGTTTGTCCGATTGTGGAAAAGCTATCCAATGGAAGCTGGGTGCGAGTGACATCTTGGACGGTGACAGAAGCAAGTGATTATTCGGCTATGGCAAGCAGAAGTATTACTGTGGGAACCGGATACTATTACCGGGTAAGGTGTTTGCATTATGCAGCCTCCGATGGGAGTAGTTCTTGGACAGATGCTCTCTGGATGTAGTCTGGCATTTTCATTTGTCACTCTTGCGAAGACTGCTCTGCTCACTGCAGAACTGTAAGGTACACATTATTATTAAAAAAATTGAAAACTGAATATTGAAAAAAATAAAAAAAATAATAATAAGAAAGTGCACCTGCTAAAGATAACCCTTGCTCGGAAGAGGATAAATTCCGGTTCTGCAGTGAACAGGGCAGTCTTCACTAAGGATGCGCATGTAGGAAGGAATGGAACGAAAAGCCATTCCTTCTTTTCTGTTTTTAAGAAATTATTTGCCGATGGCCTGTTTTAAAGCGTGTGCCAGCTGGTCCGGGCAGGATGTAGGGCGGGGACCGCAGTGGATACCTTCCATCCGAGCGATGGCCTCATTGACGTCCATGCCTTCCACCAGACGGGCGATTCCCTGCGTATTGCCGGAGCAGCCGCCGATAAACTGGACTCCTGTCACTTTATTATCTACGATATCGAATTTAATTGCCTGTGAGCATACGCCGTGTGTTCTATATTCCATGTTCAAATGCCTCCCATTCATACTATTTCTATACCTTACCCATTATAACAGAGGATGAGCAAAAAAACTATAAAATTTGTGGTTTATGCTCCTTCATTTTCATCTTCTATGCAGAAAGCGCCAAAGTGAGCTCCCGTCACGGCTGCCAGCTCCTGTGGGTTTAAGCAAAGTGTAGTGCCAATCCGCCCGCCGCTGACATAAATTTTAGAAAATTTTTCCGCGCTCTCGTGGATATAGGTCGGGAATTGCTTTTTCATACCCAAGGGGCTGCAGCCGCCCCGGACATAGCCGGTAATGGCAGTAATATCCTTCACATGAATCATTTCCACGGATTTTTCATGGAGCAGCTTTGCTGCGTTTTTCAGGTGGACTTCATAGGCGATGGGAAGAACCAGAACGTAGTATTGACCACTTTTCCCCTGGAGCACCAGAGTCTTAAAGGACTGTTCCACCGGAGCACCTGTCTTTTCTGCGG
Source organism: uncultured Eubacteriales bacterium (assembly GCA_900316755.1). Lineage (GTDB taxonomy): Bacteria > Bacillota > Clostridia > Lachnospirales > Lachnospiraceae > Faecalimonas. The sequence continues at coordinate 19,337 of ONED01000033.1, read as the reverse complement.
TGTGCAGACCATCAATGAATGCTTCACATTCATATTGAAGGACATCATAATTAATTTTATGTTTATCTAAAATGCGCATGGCATTGGTCTTGATTTCTTTTTGCTTTGCCATTCTCTTGTTCCTCATTTCTGTAAGATTTGTCATCATCATAAGCTCTTTTTTTCGTTTTTGCAAGGTGCTTCTTGGGTTATCCACAGCCGGAGGGGTAAGATGTGGATTGTTTTGCGGATTTTTTCAATGCAAAGCTATTTCAGGGAAGGCAGACGATTCTGCCGGAAGAGTTGGAAGAAATCAACTCGGAAGCGGACATTTTGTTAGAAGACAAAGCGGAAAAAACAAAAGCGGTTCAAAAGTACCGGGATGTGGTCATGCGCTGGAGGGGAAGCATGAATCTGGTTCTTTTAGCATGTGAAAATCAAAAAAAGGTGCATTATGCCATGCCTGTACGAAATATGTTGTACGACAGCTTGAGTTATACCGAACAGATTCGGCAGCTTTGGAATCAACACGAAGGAAAAGAGATAAAATTGACACAAGAGGAGTATTTGTCCCGGTTTCGAAAGGGAGATAAAATTTATCCGATAATTACACTGGTTTGGTATTATGGACTGGAGCCATGGGATGGAAGCCGGGATTTGTATGGGATGTTTTCAAGCCAAGAAATTGCAGGTATGGAGGAACTGTTGAAAAAATATGTCCCGAATTATCATATCAATTTGGTGGATGCAAATAATATCGGGGATATAAAACGCTTTCAGACAGATTTACAACAGATTTTCGGTATGTTAAAATACAGGGGAGATAAGGAGAAACTTGTAAGCTATACAAAAGAAGAAAAGAAGTATTTTCAACACGTAAATCAGGAAACATATTTTGTAATGGAAGAGTTACTCTCTTCAAAGCGTTTATTGAATCAAGTGGCGAGCAGAGAAGAATGGAAGGAGGACGTGGATATGTGTAAAGCATTGGAAGATTTGTATCAGGAAGGCGTTGAAAAGGGACGCGAGGAAGGACGCGAAGAAGGACGCGAGGAAGGGCGTGAGGAAGGACGCAAGGAAGTGCGCGAAGAAATGTGTAAAGAATTCGTGGAAGTCTGTCAGGAGCTTGGAGCGTCGAAGGAAAAAACAAGTTCGAAATTGGCGGGGAAATTTGGAATGGACTTGGAAAGCGCGTCAGAGCTGGTCGGGAAATATTGGAAATGACCTTAGATAAAAGCAAAGTGAGGAATGAAATCGATGATTGGAATTATAGGTGCTATGGAAGAAGAGGTGGCATTGCTTAAGGAAGCGATGACCGTGGAGGAGACGGTGGAATACGCCTCCATGATTTTTTGCAGGGGAAATTTGTATGGGAAGGAAGCAGTCCTTGTAAGGAGCGGCATCGGAAAGGTCAATGCCGGTATCTGTGCACAGATTTTAGTGGACAAGTTTCAGGTGGATGTGCTGATTAACACAGGGATTGCCGGTTCGCTGGATGCGGCGATTGATATCGGGGATATGGTGATTTCCACGGATTTGGTGGAGCATGATATGGATGCTTCGATTTTCGGGGATCCGGTGGGGCAGATTCCGCGGATGGACACCTTCTCGTTCCCGGCAGATGAAGCTCTTGTGGAAAAAGCAAAGGCGGCAAATATGGAGGCAAATCCGGACATTCGGACGTTTACGGGACGGATTGTGAGCGGAGACCAGTTCGTGTCATCGGCAGAGGTGAAGGAAAAACTGGTGAACACCTTCCATGCCAGATGTACGGAGATGGAGGGCGCTGCGATTGCCCATGCGGCATACCTAAATAAGGTTTCGTGCGTCATTATCCGAGCAATTTCGGATAAAGCTGACAACAGTGCGACCATGGATTATCCGGTGTTTGAAAAGAAGGCAATCGAGCATTCTGTAAGGCTTATCCAAAATCTTCTCCCGAGAATTTGAGAAAAAGATAGCCCGGCCGGTCGACAAAATCAGCATGATAGAGAGCTTTGAAATGTAGAAAGTTGTAGGACGTTTTTTCTGTTCTCCTGTTTTTTTTCCTGTATAATTGGGGTAAACAAAAAAGGAGGACAAGTTTATGCTAGAAACAGTCATAAAGCAGGGAGTTATTTTTTATGTGATGGGAGGCATGCTGGTAATCGGAATTGCCGCAAAAGTGATTTCTCATTTTACGACGGGAAAAATGGTGCGTGCAGCCGGTGAGATACAAAAGAGCAACCACAGATTGATGCGCCTTGTGAAGGCGAAATTTGAACATGCCAGCATGGTGAGCGACAAGGTGCAGAATGTGGAGGTCTTTGTGAAGAAATATCTGTATGAGTACAAGGTGTTTGGGGTGCACCTTAGCACATGGCAAAGTTTGCCGAAGAAGATGGCGTGGTTGATTGCTGCTATTGGGATAGCGGGGAGTCTCATCAGTTTTCAGGTGCTGGGAATGGGCGAGGAGACGTTCCGTTATATCTGCTTTACCGGGATTTTTGCGGTGGCACTGTTTAGTATACATATTTTGAGTGATGAAAAAACGAAATGGGCGGCGGCAGAAAACTATATGGTGGACTATTTGGAAAATGTCTGTCTGCATCGTTATGAAAAGGCGGGATTGGATGCACAGAAGGTGACCGAGGCGGAGAATGCGGAGGCAGAGCCGCTCAAAGCAGAGACAGATGAAAATGTCCCCGGGGCTTTGGAAATGCAGGAGAAGTCGGAGATTTCCAAACAGGCAGAGCTTACAAAAGAGCGAGTGGAGCAGGAAATGCGAATTCGGGCAATTTTAGAGGAGTTTTTAGCTTGATAAAAGCGAATACATTTGATAAAATGAAGATGTTTATGAGACCTAATACAGAAGGGAAGGATAAAGATGAGTACGAAAGTTACATTTGACTATGCAAAAGCGAAAAGCTTTGTGACAGAAAATGAAGTGAAGTACATGGGCAAAATTGCAACTGATGCCAAAGAGTTACTGGTAAGTCGCGAGGGAGCAGGGAATGATTTCCTCGGATGGATTGACTTGCCGGTGGATTATGATAAAGAGGAGTTTGCGCGCATTAAAAAAGCGGCAGAAAAGATTCAGAGTGATTCTGAAGTGCTGTTGGTAGTCGGAATCGGCGGTTCTTACCTTGGAGCAAGAGCAGCGATTGAATTTTTAAGACACAGCTTTTACAATGTGGTTTCTAAGGAAATCAGAAAGACTCCGGAGATTTACTTTGTCGGAAACAGCATCAGCAGTACTTACATGAAACATTTGATTGACGTCATCGGAGACCGCGATTTCTCTATTAATATGATTTCAAAATCCGGGACTACGACGGAGCCGGCGATTGCATTCCGTGTATTTAAAGAGATTCTGGAGAAGAAATACGGAAAAGAGGATGCGGCGAAGAGAATTTATGCAACTACGGATAAGGCGAGAGGAGCCCTTAAGAATCTGGCGACAGAGGAAGGATATGAGACCTTCGTTGTTCCGGATGATGTGGGAGGACGTTTCTCGGTACTGACCGCAGTCGGACTTCTGCCAATCGCAGTCAGCGGCGCGGATATCGACAAACTGATGGAAGGCGCAGCTTCCGGCAGAAAGATGGCATTGGAGACACCGTTTGAGGAGAATGATGCATTGAAATATGCAGCAGTCCGCAATATTTTACACCGCAAAGGAAAATCCATCGAAGTACTGGCGAACTATGAGCCGTCGCTTCATTATGTATCAGAATGGTGGAAGCAGTTATATGGCGAGAGTGAAGGAAAAGACCAGAAGGGTATCTTCCCGGCATCGGTTGACCTGACAACAGACCTGCATTCTATGGGACAGTTCATTCAGGACGGAAGCCGTATCATGTACGAGACTGTTCTGAATGTGGAGACTTCTTCCGAAGAAATCGTATTAAAAGAGGAACCGGTTGATTTGGACGGGTTAAATTATCTGGCAGGGAAAACGGTTGATTTTGTCAACAAGAGCGCGATGAACGGAACGATTCTTGCACATACAGATGGGAATGTCCCGAACCTGGTGGTAAATATTCCGGAGCAGAACGAGTTTTATCTCGGGCAGCTGTTCTACTTCTTTGAATTTGCCTGCGGAGTGAGCGGATATATTTTAGGAGTAAATCCGTTCGACCAGCCGGGTGTAGAAAGCTACAAGAAGAATATGTTTGCACTGCTCGGGAAACCGGGATTTGAAAAAGAAAGAGAAGCACTGTTAAAGAGATTATAGGATAAAATTCACATTAGAGAAGGAAGTGGCACATTGTTATCGAATCAAGTACTAAACAAAATTATGACGGATATCCATAAGATTATGGGAGTGGATTGCTCAGTTTGGAGCATGGAAGGAAGATTTCTTTGCGGGACCTGCGCAGATTGCAGTAAAGTTCAGCAGAGACTGATGGGAGCCTTGGAAAAGGTTGTATTAAGAGGAGAAAGAGTTACAAAGCAGTATGGATTTTTCTTAGTTCGGGATGAAGGACAGCCGATGTATGTCCTTGCACTTCAGGGCGGTCTGGAAAATGGAAGAATGATGGGAGAACTTTGTGTCAGTCAGTTTGAACATTTGCTTCAGGCTTATAAGACCCGCATAGACAAGAACCGGTTTTATCAGAATCTGCTTTTGGACAATCTTCTCATCGTGGACATTTTTAATCAGGCGAGAAAAGTGGGCGTCGAAGCAGAGGCCCGCAGAGCTGTGTTCGTGATTGAACCGAAGCAGGAAAGTGACAATCTGATTCTGGAGACGATAAAAGGACTTTATGTAACGGGTTCCAGAGACTTTGTGACTGCCGTGGATGAGAATCATGTAATTTATATCAAAGGTTTGGACAGAATGGAAGACTATCCGGATTTGGAGCATACGGCAAACGCACTTGCAGACACTATAAATACGGAAGTGATGGTTGGAGTCCGTGTAGCATACGGAACGATTGTGGAAAACATCCAGGAGGTGTCAAAGTCTTATAAAGAGGCGATGATGGCATTGGATGTCGGCCGGATTTTCTATGAGGGAAGAGAAGTGTTGGCATACAATGAACTCGGGATTGGACGGCTGATTCATCAATTGCCGATATCTCTGTGCGAGATGTTTATGAAAGAAGTGTTCGAGGATAATGTTCTGGAACAGTTGGACGAAGAAACGTTAGGTACCGTAAATCTGTTCTTTGAAAACAGTCTGAATATCTCCGAAACGGCCAGAAAGCTTTATGTGCATCGAAATACACTGGTTTATCGTCTGGAAAAAATCCAGAGAATTACCGGCTTGGATGTGCGTGTGTTTGATGAGGCTCTGGCCTTTAAGATTGCACTCATGGTTTCAAAACACATGAAAGCGATGCAACAATAAACAGGAGGAACAAAAGAAATGATTACATTATATAATCAAGGCGCCTATCTGTTGCGCGGCACCGAGCTTGTGGTAGATACAAAAGATGCCCAGACGGTGATTGCTGCAAAGACGGGGAAACCGGTTCAGAAAGAGGAAGCGGCAAAGGAAACGATTGCTTATCGTATTCTGGAGGCACACAATACTTCCTCTGATATGGAGCGCCTGAAGATTAAGTTCGACAAGCTGACCTCTCATGACATCACGTTTGTCGGGATTATTCAGACGGCGAGGGCATCCGGTCTTGAGAAGTTTCCGATTCCCTATGTTCTTACGAACTGCCACAATAGTCTGTGTGCGGTAGGCGGTACGATAAACGAGGATGACCACATGTTTGGACTGACCTGTGCAAAGAGATACGGCGGAATGTATGTGCCGCCTCATCAGGCAGTTATCCACCAGTTTGCAAGGGAAATGCTTGCAGGCGGCGGAAAGATGATTCTCGGTTCAGACAGCCATACCCGCTATGGTGCACTTGGTACGATGGCGATGGGCGAAGGGGGACCGGAGCTTGTAAAACAGTTATTGAATAAGACTTACGACATAAAGATGCCGGGTGTGGTGGCCATCTATTTGGATGGAGAGCCGTCCGTAGGAGTCGGACCGCAGGACGTCGCGCTGGCGATTATTAAGGCAACTTTTGCAAACGGTTATGTCAACAATAAGGTGATGGAATTTGTGGGACCGGGCGTTGCAAACTTAAGCGCGGATTTCCGTATCGGAATTGATGTTATGACAACGGAGACGACCTGCCTTTCTTCTATTTGGAAGACGGATGAGACGATTCGGGAGTTTTATGAGATTCACGGAAGAAGCGAAGATTATAAGGAACTGAATCCGGGCGACGTTGCTTACTATGACGGTGTGGTTTATGTAGACCTTAGCAAGGTGAAACCAATGATTGCTATGCCGTTCCACCCGAGCAACGCATATACAATCGAGGAAGTCAATGCAAACTTAAAGGATGTTTTGCACGACGTAGAGCAGCGTGCGCTGGTTAGCCTTGACGGTGCGGTAGAGTATTCTCTGCAGGATAAGATTCGTGACGGGAAACTCTACGTGGAACAGGGCATTATTGCAGGATGTGCCGGCGGCGGATTTGAAAATATCTGTGCAGCAGCCGATATCATCCGTGGAAAAAATATCGGATCCGATGCATTTACCTTTAGTGTATATCCGGCAAGTACGCCGATTTATATGGAACTGGTAAGGAATGGTGCAGTGGCTGACCTTTTGGCGGCAGGCACGATTGTGAAGACAGCATTCTGCGGACCATGCTTTGGTGCCGGAGACACACCGGCAAATAATGCATTCAGTATCCGCCATTCTACGAGAAACTTCCCGAACCGGGAGGGCTCTAAGCTGCAGAGCGGACAGATTTCTTCTGTCGCATTGATGGATGCACGTTCCATTGCGGCAACGGCTGCCAATAAAGGCTTCCTGACATCTGCATCTGATGTGATGGATATGGAATACAGGGCACCGAAATATCATTTTGACAGCAGTATTTATGCAAACCGTGTATTCGACAGCAAGGGTGTGGCTGACCCGAACGTAGAGATTCAGTTTGGACCAAACATTAAGGACTGGCCGGCAATGTCGGCACTTCCGGAAAATATGATACTAAAAGTGGTTTCCGAGATTCATGACCCGGTTACGACGACGGATGAGCTGATTCCTTCCGGAGAGACCTCTTCTTATCGTTCGAACCCACTGGGACTTGCAGAGTTTGCACTTTCCAGAAAGGATCCGGCTTATGTAGACCGTGCAAAGGAAGTTCAGAAGGCGCAGAAAGCAATCGAGGCAGGCACCTGCCCGGTGGATGCGCTGGAGGAATTGAAATCGGTGCTGGAGGTCATCCGTGCTTCTTACCCGGAGGTTGGAAAAGGAAATATCGGAGTCGGAAGTACCATTTTTGCGGTGAAGCCGGGAGATGGTTCTGCTCGTGAGCAGGCTGCGTCCTGCCAGAAGGTATTAGGCGGATGGGCAAATATTGCAAATGAGTATGCGACGAAACGGTATCGTTCGAACCTCATCAACTGGGGAATGCTTCCGTTTATCACGGAGGAAGACCACAATGCACTCAGCTTCCATAACGGAGACTATCTCTTTGTGCCGGAGGTTCGCAAGGCAGTGGAAGAAAAGCAGGATGTGATAAAAGCATATGTGGTCGGTGACACATTAAAAGAAATCACATTAAAGCTTGGAGATTTGACGGACAATGAGAGAGAGATCATCTTAAAGGGATGTTTGATTAATTACTATAAAGGCTAATGATGAATTGCGGGGCTGTCGCAATAGCGAAATCAGGCTTAGTGAGACCGATTTCACTATTGTGACAGCCCCGTTTTTATGAAAAAAGAAATAGTCAGAATAATCCGACTATTTATGATTGAAACAAAAGATGAAAAAATAATTAAAAAATATTTTAAAATAGTGTTGACAAATAAGATTTCAGGTGTTATTATAATGACAACAAAAGAACTTAAGAAAAGAAAGGGAGGCTCGATTCCAATGGACAATACAGAATCTATATCTCAATATGTTAGTGGTATGGCAAATGAAGAAGCTCGCGATGAAAGCCTTTACCATAGATGATAATCCGGACAGATATGAAAAGAGAAAAAGATTTGGAGAGTATAAAGAAACCGGATGCAAAGGAAGTAGATGATATATTTGCAGACATATTGAACAGATACCACAAGGTGAAGCTATTTATTGGAAATGTGTAAAGAAACATGGAAAAATCAGATGAATGTTGAGATAGCTTCATAGTAAAGAAAAGGAAAAAAAGGCGGCGGGTTTCAAATCATGAGAATCCTCCAAATGATAAATGAAAAAGAACAAAAATGAATAAGGAAAAATAGAAATGGGCAGTCATTATATCAGAATAGTGGCTGCCTTGTTTTTTGTTACATATTTATTACATCTTTTTTGACATTGCCTCTATCGTGTGATAAAATGGAGAAAGATATTAGAGAACGCAATAATTGGAAATAAGAGGAAACATAGAGGTGAGAAACATTGGATAAACATGAATATCGTGTAAAAACGGAACAGATGCTGGAGCTTATGAGAAATAAGTCTTATAAGCAGGCGATGGATATTGCAGATGAAATCGATTGGCGCAAGGTGAGGAACACGGCGATGCTTTGTGCTGTGAGCGAGATTTATGAATATAATGGAGAATATCAGAAGAGTCGTGATATTTTGTTTTTGGCATATGATCGGTCTCCGGAAAGCAGGAAGATTATTTACCGTTTGGGTACATTGGCTTTAAAATTGGGCGAGATGAAAGAAGCAATGGATTGTTATGATGAATTTATTGCGTTGGCACCTAAGGATCCGAATCAATATATTTTCAAATACAAGATTTTAAAGTGCCAGAATGCACCGTTATCAGAACAGATTGCCATATTGGAAGCGTTTAAAAAAGTGGATTATGTGGAGAAGTGGGCATTTGAGCTGGCAAAGCTGTATCGTGAGGCCGGGATGACGGCAGAATGTATCGATGAGTGTGATGATTTGATTCTGTGGTTCAGTGAAGGAAAATATGTGTACAAGGCCATGGAGCTTAAGATGCAGTACAAGCCGCTTACCCCTATGCAGCAGGAAAAGTATAATTATCATCTGTCCGGGGAAAAACCGGCGGAAGAGAAAAAAGCAGAGGTGGAAGTTATGACAGAGAAGGATGAGACAGAACCGGCGACAGAAGCCATGACAGAGCAGGTAGAAATTGCCCCAGAGGAAGAAGCAAAAGTCGTTGCGGAACAAGCGGAGGCAGAGGCTGAGACAGAGGCTGCTCCGGAGGAAGAAGTCGTTGCAGCGCAGGCTGAGACAGAAGCTGCTTCAGAGCCGGCAGAGGCAGTGATTGCGCCAGAGCAGGAGCAGAAGGAGACGTCGACACTTAGTATCGAGGAGATGCTTCAGGATTGGGAAGAGAAACAAAAGGAAAATGCACAGATGATCCGTGCGGAATTTGAGAAAGCAGAGAATGAAAAGGCGGAATCAGAAAAAGCGCAGGAAAATACAGAGGATTCTGAGAAAACGGAGACAGAAGAGAGCATCCTTCCGGATGATGTCAGACAACTCATGGAAGAATTGGAGACAGAGTCTGCGGATATTGAAGCGCAAAAAATCAGATCAGAAGAGGAAGTGTCGGAAGAGAAACCTTTGATTCAAAAGATGAGCCTGGAAGAGGCGGTTTCGGAGATGGTTCCCGAGGCAATCCGGGAAGCAAAAGAGGAAGTACCGGAAATCAGAGTGGGTGATACGCAGTCTATGGCGGCTGTCGCAAAGGCGTTAAAGAACAATGTGGAAGTAGAGCTTCCGGAAGAAGTGCCGGAAGAGGCGGAGGAGAGAACATCGGGTGTATATGACACGGGATTTATCGTAAAAGGACGTTATGATTTAGAGGCGCAAAGCGCTATTGGTTTGAAAGCAGGCCTGACGGAAGAGCAAAAGAAGCTGTTCTCGTATTTTGTGCCGGTGCATGGTATGAGCGAGCAGATTGTGGAAGTTTTGGAAAATGATAAGCAATGTAAGTCCAGATATGGCACCTCCAGAACCGGCAATCTGGTGATTATCGGTCGAAAGGGCTCCGGGAAAACGGTGCTTGCAGTGGATATTGTGAAAGCGATTCAGAAAGCAAGAAGGAGAAAGCCGGGCAAGGTGGCAATTGTTACTGCAGAGTCCTTGAATAAAAAAGATGTGAAAGAGATTCTGGGAAAGCTTCAAGGGGGAGCGATTATCATTGAAAAGGCATCCCGCTTAAACCGCAGAACCATTGATACAATGTGTGAGGCGATGGAAGGACAGACAGGGGAGCTTTTTGTCGTACTGGAGGATGAGAGAAAGCCAATAGAAAGAATGCTGGAGGCTTACCCGCAGTTTGGAAAAAAATTTACTTCCCGTCTGGAATTGCCGGTATTTATCAATGATGAGCTTGTGACATTTGCGCAGACCTATGCGAAAGAGAATGGGTATAAGATTGATGAGATGGGAATTCTGGCGCTTTATACCCGCATTGATATGCTGCAGAGAGATGAACGTGTGGTGACGGTTGCGGATGTGAAGGAAATCGTGGATGAAGCGATTGAAAATTCGCAGAGAGGCGGTCTGAAAAAATTCTTCCAAAGAATTACCGGAAGGCATACAGATGAATCAGACCGTATCGTTTTACGAGAAGAGGATTTTAAATAATAACGAAAAAGGGGGAAGGTGGACGTATGGCAAAAGAAAAAAAGCAGAGCTATGAAATCGGAGAACTTGACCAGTATTATTTTGGACAGGGGAATCATTACGAGATTTACAAGAAACTTGGCTCGCATCTCGCAAAAAAGGAGAAGAAAAGCGGTGTATATTTTGCGGTGTGGGCGCCTCACGCAGTGTCAGTGTCTGTTGTAGGGGATTTTAATGACTGGAATCCGCAGGTAAATGTTATGACTAGGGAAGAACCTCTTGGCATTTATACCTGTTTTGTTCCGGAAGCAAAAAGAGGAAGTCTGTATAAATACTGTATCGAAACAATCAAAGGGGACTTGCTGTACAAGGCTGACCCGTTTGCAAACGAATCAGAGCTGCGTCCCGGCAATGCGTCCAGGGTGACGGATATCAGCCATTTAAAATGGACGGATGAAAAGTGGATGGAAGCTCGCAAGGAGTGGAATCATAAAAATAGTCCCGTTTCTATCTATGAGGCACATATCGGGTCATGGAAGAAGCATCCGGGCAGAGAGGACGCAGAAGGCTTCTATACTTATCGCGAGTTTGCTGTAGAAGCGACAAAATATTTAAAAGAGATGGGGTACACGCACATTGAGTTGATGGGGATTGCGGAGTATCCGTTTGACGGCTCGTGGGGATATCAGGTGACGGGCTACTATTCGCCGACCTCCAGATACGGGACGCCGGAGGATTTTGCCTACATGGTGAATTATTTTCACAAAAATAAAATTGGTGTAATCTTGGATTGGGTTCCGGCACATTTTCCGAGAGACGCACATGGACTTGCTGATTTTGACGGGACACCGACCTATGAATATGCAGACCCGAGAAAGGGAGAGCATCCGGACTGGGGTACGAAGATTTTTGATTATGGGAAGGCGGAAGTGAAGAATTTTCTGATTGCGAATGCTCTGTACTGGATAGAGCAGTTCCATGTAGATGGGCTTCGCGTGGATGCGGTTGCTTCCATGCTGTATCTGGATTACGGAAAGCAGGACGGACAATGGGTTGCAAACCAGTATGGCGGCAATCAGAATCTGGAAGCGATTGAATTCTTCCGTCACTTGAATTCCGTTGTTTTGGGAAGAAATCCGGGGACTATGATGATTGCAGAAGAGTCAACGGCATGGCCGCAGGTAACCGGAAGGCCGGAGGATGGCGGTCTTGGATTTACTTTGAAATGGAATATGGGATGGATGCACGATTTTACAGAATATATGAAGCTGGATCCTTATTTCAGAAAAGGGGCTCATTACAACATGACGTTTGCTATGAGTTATGCTTACAGTGAGAACTATGTGCTGGTATTGTCTCACGATGAAGTCGTACATTTGAAGTGTTCTATGCTCAACAAGATGCCGGGGCTTGGATTTGACAAGTTCGCAAATCTGAAAGCAGGCTACGCTTTCATGATAGGGCATTCCGGTAAAAAGTTATTGTTTATGGGTCAGGATTTTGCGCAGCTTCAGGAATGGAGTGAAGCCCGGGAATTAGACTGGTATTTGCTGGCGGAGGATTCTCATCAGCAGCTCCAAAACTTCACAAAGGATTTGCTGCATTTGTATAAGAAAAACAAAGCATTGTATGAGTGTGACTGCGAACCGGCAGGCTTCGAGTGGATTAATGCGGATGACAGGGACAGAAGTATCTATAGTTTTATGAGACATTCGAAGGATAAGAAGAAAAATCTGCTGTTTGTATGCAACTTTACTCCGGTTGCAAGACCGGACTACCGTGTAGGTGTGCCGCGTAGAAAGCAGTATAAACTGATTTTGAACAGCGATGAGAAAAAATACGGTGGGGAAGGAAAAGAGCGTCCTTTGGTTTACAAAGCTGTGAAGCAGGAATGTGACGGAAGAAAGTATTCTTTTGGATATGACCTGCCTCCATATGGAGTTGCTGTGTTTGAATTTTAATTTCTTTGAATGACCCGGAAGGAAAAGACATGAGATTACGGAATATTCCGCGTGCGGATGAGGTGATTCGGAAGCACCCCATTGCCATCAAAAACGCGGCGGAGCAAAAAGGAAGATGGAAAGAAGTGTTTGGAAATGAACAGCCCATCCGCATTGAGATCGGGATGGGCAAAGGGCAGTTCCTTCTGAGACTTGCAAAGAGCAATCCGACTATCAACTACATTGGGATTGAGCGCTATTCCAGTGTGATGCTCCGTGCATTGGAAAAATATGATACAGAGGAGTTTGACGGACTTGAGAATATCCGGTTTGTCTGTGTGGATGCGCATGAGCTGCCGGAATTATTCGAGCCGGGGGAAGTGGACAGAATCTATTTGAATTTTTCAGACCCCTGGCCGAAGGCAAGGCACGCAAACAGGAGGCTCACCTCCGTAAAATTTTTGGAGCAGTATGATAAGGTACTTGTGAAAGACGGCGTCGTCGAGTTTAAGACGGACAATCGTTCTTTGTTTGATTTTTCACTGGAACAGGTGGAAGAGGCCGGCTGGAGGCTTGTTTCCTGCACGTTTGACCTGCATCATGATGCGAGTATGAATGCAGGAAATGTGATGACGGAGTATGAGGAAAAATTCTCAGCCATGGGCAATCCGATTCATAAGCTGATAGCAACAAGGGGGTAGTCTGCATATCTTATAGAAAAGGGATGTGAGGCTTGTTATGCGTCAGAGACTTTATTTGTTTCGTCAAAAACCGTGTGTTCGATGCAGTGTGAAAAGACTTCGGCTGGCATTTCGTGAGGTTTGCCGCATTTTAAATGGGCGGTGCAGATCTGGACGTACATAGTACGATAAGGAGGTGCCGTATGAAGGCGAAAATGATTGTGCTGTTTGCACATTGGTGTCCAAAATGCAATATGATGATGCCAATCGTGGATGAGGCCGAGGATTACTACGGAGAAAGATTGCAGGTGGTACGCATTGACGTCGAGAAAGAACCGGAGAAAATGGAAGAATACGGGGCGGAGCTTGTACCGACCTTCCTCTTGTTTCGCGATGGTGTCGAAGTGGCAAGGATGGCAGGACTGTTAGGCGAAAAGACCGTGTATGAGCGAATTGATACCTTATTTCAGAGTTAAAATAAAGGGAAAAGGGACAGAATGCATGTCCCTTTTGAAAAAAATAAAAAAATGCTTGCATTTATCAGAAAAGCGTTATATAATATCCATTGTGTTACGAAACAAATAAGCACCTTTAGCTCAGTTGGTAGAGCACCTGACTCTTAATCAGGGTGTCCAGGGTTCGAGCCCCTGAAGGTGCATCGAGCGTTGAAATCTGTGGGTTTCAACGCTTTTTCTATATGCATTAGGAAGGTTTTTGGATAAAAGGGGGATTCGCGATGAGAGAAATTAAAAATGACAGCCTGAAGGTCTGTATTCAGGAAAAGGGTGCGTCTTTGTGGTCCATAAAGGACGACTCGGGGAACGAATATTTATGGCAGGGAGATCCGAAATACTGGGCTGATCGTGCGCCAAATCTGTTTCCTTATATCGCAAGGCTGACAGAGGGAAAATATCGGTTAGACGGAAAAACGTATGAGATGGATATCCATGGATTTGCCAAAGATTCTGAGTTTGAGGTGGCTGACAGCACGCAGCAGGAGATTACATTCCGCCTTCATGACACCGAGGAAACGTATCGGCAGTATCCGTACCGATTTGTGTTTGACATTTCTTATCGGTTAGAGGAAAAGAAACTTTTTGTCATCTTTACTGTGAAGAATGAAGACGAAAAGGTTATGTATTTTGGCGTAGGCGGGCATCCCGGATTCCGGGTTCCTATGGAAGAGGGACTTACTTTTGAAGACTATCGTCTGGAGTTTGATACGATTAAGGAGGCAAAGCGGGTAGGATTTTCAGAGGACTGCTTTGTGACCGGGGAGAAGGAGCGCTTTGAGTTAGCAGAAGGAAGGATTCTCTCGCTTCGCCATGGTATGTTTGATGAGGATGCGATTGTTCTCACGGATATGGCGCACAGTGTTACCCTTGTTTCTGAAAAAGGGAAGAGGGCAATTCGGGTAGCATATTCCGATATGGATTTTCTGGGGCTCTGGCATATGCCAAAGACGGATGCACCATATATCTGTATTGAACCGTGGAGTTCGCTGCCTTCCAGAAAAGGAATCCTAGAGGATTTAGAGACGCAGCCGAATTTGATTTCGTTAGCACCGGGGAATACATATGTTGCGCAATTCTCCATAGAGCTTGTGGACAGATGATTCTATTTGGTTTATAATGGAAGCAGTAAGTGTAAAGGAGAAGAAGCATGAAGCGCTCAGAAATTAATAAGGCTTTAAAAGAATTGGAAGCAATGTGTGAAAAATATTGCTGCTATCTTCCGCCGTTTTGTCATTTCACGCCGGAAGAGTGGAAACATATCGGTCATGAATATGACGAAGTCCGCGATTGTATGCTGGGATGGGATATCACGGATTATGGTATGAATGATTTTGATAAGATGGGTTTTTCTTTGATTACCATTCGCAATGGAAATCGTGCTATGGCAGACAAATATCCCAAGGTATATGCAGAGAAACTGTTGTATTTAAAGGAAGGACAGTATGCGCCGAATCATTTCCACTGGTATAAGACAGAGGACATCATCAACCGCGGAGGAGGAAATGTTCTTATCCGTGTATACAATTCTCTGGAGAATGAAGAAATCGATTACGATTCTGACGTGACGGTACATACAGACGGACGGACATACACGGTTCCGGCCGGGACACAGATTCGCCTGACACCGGGGGAAAGCATTCATGTACAACAGTATTTGTATCATGATTTTTCGGTAGAAGAGGGAACCGGTCCGGTACTTTTAGGAGAAGTCAGTCAGTGTAACGATGACAATACAGATAACAGGTTTAACCCTCCCATGGGAAGATTCCCGGAGATTGAAGAGGATGAGCCACCGTACAGATTGCTGTGCAATGAGTACCCGGCAGCAGAATGAAATCATGCATTTGGATGGTGCTGTCGCAATAGCGAAATCTCACCGCTATTGCGACATCCCTACGTTTGTATCATTGTTTTTATAAATCTGGCACACGATGTTTTGAGTTTTTAGTGCTTCCCTGCCCGAGATTTCTAATTTCTCAAATCCCACAACGGAGCGGTAGAACTGTCTTATCTGTACAGCGTGTTGGGTTCCCCAATAGTCCTTTCCGCCTGAATACGATACTATTTTTTGTGGCATATTATTGACTTTTTCCACTCGTCCGTCATTGTATTCAATCACAGCTTTATCGTATGAAAAAACCGCTTTTCCGTTTTCGCACAAAAGACGTATTTCAATTGGTTCGTCTGTAAGATAGTTATTCATCGCATAAAACGAAAGCAGAGCGCCATTTTCATATTTAATCAATCCTTCTGCAGAATCCTCCACTATCATACACTTGTGATTTCTGCTATGCAGAGAGGACTGAATTTCAACAGGCTCACTGTCGATAATCCAGTTTGCAAGGTCAATTGAATGAATCGCCTGATCTATTACAACGCCGCCACCCTCTTTATCCCATGTTCCTTTCCAATCCGAGTCATCATAGTAATAATCCGGTCTGTACCATGTCAGGGTGGTTCTGCCACATTTCACGGCGCCGAGACTTCCGTCACAAACGCGCCGTTTTACAAGCATGGACGGAGTGTTATACCTGCATTGAAAAATCACTCCGTATTTCAAACCATAATGCTCAGCGGCCTCTACTGCCCGTACAGCGTCCTCATATTTTATGCTCATAGGTTTTTCACTTAAAACATGGATTCCCGCTTCAAAAGCATCTATCGCAACAGGAATGTGCAAATAATGTGGCAGGCATAAATGCACCGCGTCAAGCTCTTCACATTCAAACATCTGCTTATAATTGGTGTAAGCCTTAACACTATACTTTTGGGCAGTCTGCTCTGCCCTGTCGGACTTTACATCGCAGACTGCAACAAGTTCAGATTCTTCAAGTGCAACAATAGCTTCCAAATGCATGATAGAAATATTGCCGCAACCAATAACTGCAATTTTTAACTTATTCATCCTATTTCCTCACAGATTATTCAGAATATCAATAACCGCTTCAAGTTCTTCCGGTTTTACTCTGTCAGGGCAAACGTGATTCATAACACAGTCGGTAAAGTAATTTATTTCGTTTGCATAAGCATCGCTTGCCGGTAAGCCTATATCGCCTGTGCCAAGTTCGGAGGCATTTGATATCGGACACCATATTTTACCGTCAGCCTCGTAGATTTTCATTTCACCCTTTTCCCATGCTATCACGGCCCTCTCAAACTGAAAACGGAAATCTGCAGCAAACGGATAGGGTGAATCATACCATGAAGCTTCCGTTGTTAAAAAGAAACCATCATATTCATAAATCGAATTTATATAATCCTGTTCCGGCTTTTTTGCCCTAAAATCAGTAACCTTATTCGGCTTTCCGAACGTATATACTATAAAATCGGAATCATGAATATGCAGGTCAAACGGAACCAGCCCGCTACGATTCTCATCCATCATCCAGCCTTCCCAGCTCCACTTAGGTCTTACACCTAAACGTCTCATAGAACCTGACAGAAGCTTACCGTAAGTACCCCTATCATATATTTCCTTGACTATTTCATACTCGGGCCAGAAACGAAGAACCTGCGCTACCATGAACTTCACATTGTTTTTCTCTGCACATTCATAAACACGCTTTACATCTTCTTTTTTTAGTGAAAGCGGCTTTTCACAGATGACATGAATCCCCTTATCCATCGCCTTCATAGAAAAATCAGCGTGAAGATATGTAGGGAGACAAATGTCAAGAATATCTATCTCTTCTTTTTTCAGCATTTCATCGAAATCGGTATAATGTCTTTTTTGGGGATATTTTTCCATCTGTTCGGACCGGATATCACAGATAGCCACAAGCTCGGCATCCTCTCTTTTTTCCCAAGCCGGAATATGCGCTCCGCTTATACCGCCCACACCTACAAGTGCAACCTTTAACATAACATCAACCTCCATATATTTCATCAATCATATTTTGCAAATACTTCTTAGATTCTCTTATATCTTTGATTTGCTGCTCGCCAGAAATTTCGCGTTCAATTGTAACATAAGAATCATAACCCAACTCGTACAATTTTTGAAACAGAGCCCTAAAATCAACCTTTCCTTTCCCTATCTGCACCTCCATTCCAAGATCATGACCATTCGTCGGATAATTGCCATCTTTTGCGTGAATATTTATAACATATTTTCCAAAAACATCCAGCGCATCTACCGGATTAGACTTGCCATAAAGAATAAGATTCGCAGTATCGAGATTTACACCCAAATTGTCAGAGCCAACCTTTTCAAAACAACGAAGCATTGTAACAGGTGTTTCTTGTCCGGTTTCGAAAAGTAGATACTGCTCGTTTTTCTTTAAATGCTCCGCTACCTGACGTACTGCAACGCAGAAGGGTGCAAACTGAGGGTCGTTAGGGTTTTCAGGTATAAAACCCATATGGGTTACAACATTCTTAACACCTAACTTGTGGGCAAAGTCCGCTCCGTCGCAAAGGTTTTTTATCCTCATCGCACGGTATTCCGGGGGTACTAACCCCAAGGTTATCTGACCATCATAAAAATTCCATACGCAAGGTCCTTCCCAACCGCACCAGAATGCAGAAATTGTTATACCGTTTTCTTCAATCAAACTGTTAATAATCTCTGCGTTTTCGTTGGTCCACAGTTCCGGTTTCCATGAAATCAACTGACAGTTATCAAAACCTTCTGATTTTAAATCTTGAAATTTTTTTGACATTCCGGTAATCTCATCAAAATTAATGCAAACCCCTACTTTCATAAATCCATCACCTCATATTGACTTTTATTTTTCACTATGATAGCATTAGTGCATGCATGAATGTATAACAATTTTGACTATTACATGTATTATTTTGACTTGGATGTGATTATATGAAAATCGACGGCAGCAAAGAAATCATTCCCGTACTTTACGGTGATAGTGCAGTTAGAATTCTGCACTTCAGTATACCCGAAGGCAACAAACTCTGCTTTCCTTCCCACTGGCACGAACGGATGGAATTAACTTTTGTTCATTCAGGCAGTATGCACTTAACATTAGGAAATGATGAATATGAGTTACCTTGTGGTTCTTTAGGAATTATACCACCCGAAAAAACGCATGCTGCTTTTTCAGGAAAGGATGGTGTTGAATACTATACCATAATGTTTGATATTTCATCCTTTTACAATTCAAGTTTTGCTACTGAAAAGCATTTAAAACCCATAGTAAACCTGCAAAATGATTTTATTTCGCTAACAAATGATGTAGAAATAATGAATGCCGTATCTTCACTGATTGACGAGCAACTCCATGGTGACAAATATTCATGTCTTACCGTAATAGGTGAAATATATATATTATTGGGACTATTGTACCGAAAATGTCTGTCATCTCAGATACCTTCAGAGCACTCAGGTGGAGATTTTGCAGACATATTTGATTATATTTCAAATAATTACTGCGACAGAATTTCCACTGCGGAATTAAGCTCAAAATTCGGGTACAGTGAAGCTTACTTTTGTCGTCGTTTCAAAGCATTGGCCGGTCTTACTCCTATGCAATATATAAATATGTTACGACTCGAAAAAGCAAAAAATCTATTAAAAAATAGCAACACAAAAATTTCTGTTGTATCTGCAAAATGCGGTTTCAACAGCGTAAGCTATTTTTCAAAACTATATAAAAAGCATTTTGGAATATCCCCTAAAGGATGACAACCATTATTCTTAACGCTTTGGGCA
>ONED01000052.1 GCA_900316755.1 uncultured Eubacteriales bacterium | reverse complement strand
CCAGTAGAACAAGTGTTCTTTTCGTTTTTGTTCAAAACATCTTGCAATTCATCTCACCACCTACAGAGGTGGGAGAATTCTTGCTTATTTTATGTTAAAATTGTCCACTTTCAATGATTGAATCATTTCTATTTTCTTCCTCTCTGAAAAGTTACTTCCTTCATCTGCTCTTCATAAGCCTCCTCTTTTTCAACTTTTATTTTACACGTTTCTGCTCCCCAAAACAAGAAAAAAGTATTTTTTCCAGCTCCTCCATGCTCCCTGCTACCGCATCTGCCCCATACTCCTCTAATTCCGCTCTGCTTCCGTACCCAAATAGGACACCGATGGCATCCAGTCCATTCTCCTTTGCCCCGATGACATCGTGC
This sequence comes from uncultured Eubacteriales bacterium, assembly GCA_900316755.1. GTDB lineage: Bacteria > Bacillota > Clostridia > Lachnospirales > Lachnospiraceae > Faecalimonas. The sequence continues at coordinate 15,767 of ONED01000052.1, read as the reverse complement.
TTCCGGTCTCCGACCATGACCACCTGCGATTTATTCCTGATTTCTGCCTGCTCCAGTGCATAGGCAATCACATCGCCTTTTTTCACCCGCGTCCCATCAAGTTCACTCCCGATGATGTGGGAAAAGTATGACTCCAAATGAAAATGTTCTAAAATCTTCTTTGCAAAGACCGTCGGTTTGGATGTGGCAAGAATCACCGCCTTCCCACACGCCGTCAATGATTTCAGCAGATGTTCCACACCGTCGTACACCCGATTCTCAAAGATTCCGTAAGGGGCAAAATACTCCCGGTACTTCTCCACCGCTTCCTCTGCCTTGTCGCTGTCAAATCCATAATACTTCATGAATGACTCCTTAAGCGGCGGTCCGATGAACTTGCAAAGCTCATCCGGGTTTTCTACGTGGATGCCGTAGGCTTCCAATGCATACGCCACCGATTTTGTGATGCCGACTTTCGGGTCCGTCAGCGTGCCGTCTAAATCAAATAAAATCGTCTGATACTCTTTCACTCTTCTTCTCCTTCTCTGCCTGTTCAAAAACAAGTATACCACACCGCTTTTCTATGGTATACTTATTTTAACAGCATTTTTATCACATTTACAACGACATTTGCAAAAAAGGGAGGACTATTATGCAATTGCGAACTTATTTTACCCGGTTTTTGAGCCTGCTGCTCGCAGCCACACTGTTTCTGAACCTGACCGGATGCGGCTCTACAGTGCACGCGAAAGACTTGATGGAGGACATTTCCGGAAAGAAGGTGCCCGCCTGTGCGCCGGATGACTCTTTTTCTTCTTCTCAGATGCGTTTTGCTCTGGAATTGTTTCAGCAGACTGTGTCTAAAACAGGACAGACGAATGTGCTTATCTCGCCGCTCTCAGTGACGCAGGCACTGGCTATGACTGCCAACGGAGCGGACGGCGATACCCTTACGGAAATGGAATGGGTACTCACCGGGAAGACAGCGGACATTTCCCTGACAGAATTGAACGGATATCTCCACACATATGCAGACGGCCTCCCTTCGAGAAAAAACGCGAAGCTTACGCTCGCCAATTCTATCTGGTTTCGCGAGGATGCGTCTCTAAAAGTGAAGGAAGCATTCTTACAGACAAATGCAGATTTCTATGGTGCCAAAGCCTATCAGGCGCCCTTTAACAGTGAGACCTGCAAAGAGATAAACGACTGGGTCTGCAAAAACACCGACGGCATGATTGATAAAATCATAGACCGGACGGAACCGGATTCCATGCTGTACCTCATCAATGCTCTTGCGTTCGATGCGGCGTGGGAAAATCCTTATAAAAAAGAGGACATTCAGTACGGAACATTCACCTCTCGGGGTGGCAGCCTTCAGGAAGTAGAAATGATGTACTCTGATGAATATTACTATTTGAGCGATGAAAATGCCGTCGGCTTTCTCAAGGACTATAAGGATAGAGCCTACCGCTTTGCCGCCCTTCTTCCGGAGGAAGGCATGGATATTTACGACTATATCCGCAGTCTCACATCAGAAGGATTGCAAAAAATCATCGCAGATGCGAAGGACACTCCAATCAAGGCAGCCATTCCCAAATTTAGCTATGACTACGAGGTAACCATGAATCAGATACTGCAGGAAATGGGAATGTCCACTGCTTTTGACGCTTCCCGTGCGGACTTCTCCAAAATGGGAAACTCTGCCCTTGGAAATCTGTATATCGGAGAGGTGCTTCACAAAACCTTCATCTCCGTAGATGAGCTCGGCACCAAGGCCGGAGCGGTCACCTCTGTGGGAATAAAAACCATGAGCCTAAGACCGGAAGTCCAAAAAGAAGTATATCTGAACCGTCCCTTTGTCTATCTGATTTTAGATGGGGAAACCAATCTTCCGGTTTTTATGGGTACCATTGTGGATCTGGCAGATTAGAGGCTTCTGCACTCCAGATAGAACCGTTTTTCATCTGCATGACCCATAGAGAAGGTTTTTCGCGGCAGGGAACCGTCCTGGCGGATTGCGGGGAAAAGCTCTGACTTTCGCATCCCCTCAAATAAAAATCCCAGTGTGTGTTCTGCCTTTGTAAGCTCGTATACGGATGCTTCTCCATGTATGTAATCAATAAAAGCGCTCGGATGCTTCTGTAAAAATGCGTCCAGATAGGTCTGTAAGGTGCCCACTGCAAGCTTCGCGGTGGGTTTTACTGAAAGCTCCACCGTCTTTTCTCCAAAAACGCAAGTGAATCTTTGTGCATCCGCTCCTTCATACGTTCCTCCCAAAGCTTTCCGGAAATCTTCTATGACATCCTCGGGATTCACTCCAAAAAGCACCCGGTAAATCGGCTCAAACCGAAGGGACGCATCATGAATATTGACAATTTCCACCAGTGCATAGCGGGAGCTTTCGGTCGGATTCATTCGGTAACATTCCTTTGCAGCGGCAAGAGAATGATTCCCGTCACCCACGGCAAATAAGAAGCCATCTTCGCTGCGCTCGGTAAGTGTCTCCAGACTTTTTTGTATCCGGGCGGCTACACGCTCATTGACGGCAATTCCTCTAAGATGCCCCCCGTTTTGCATCAAATCAAAATCGTACAGAACCCGGTCGCCTTCTGTCTCTTCATCCAGCGGTTCCACGACCGTTCTTTCAGGGTCATCAATTAATAGCATCACATGAGGCATTTCCAGCAGTGCATCCTGCCGGATTTCGACTCTGGGCGGAACGCGCTCCGCCACCGTCTCCTCCGTGGCACGGATGAGCGTATGGCTCCCTTTCTCACAGCTATAATCCTCTAAATCGATCATCCCAACAATTCCCCTGCGCACACTTCCGTCCAAAAGGGTACGTTTCGTATACACGAAGGTATGCCCGTATGTATCAAAAATGCCGTTTTCCAGATAGGCTTTCATGTTTGCATTAATTTGAGCAATCCGCTCTTGGTTGTTCTCCGACAGATAGACCTCCGGAAAAATAATATGGAGCGCAGACGGCTCCTCTCCCACATATGTTTTCACATGCTCCCAATATTCCGGCTCGGAAGTGTACTGGTCGCAGGCGATGACCGCCCACTTTTCAAAGCTGCTCTTCGGCAGCAAAATATCGGCAGGTAAAAATAACGCTCGATTCATGGCAGTTCTCCTTTAATTTTTTGGTTTTCCATAGTATAATAAACTCAGTTTGTATTATCTTTCACAGAAAGGAACACGCAGATGAAGAAAAAAAGTGTTTTCATAACAGGGGCTTCCAGAGGCATCGGTCGCGAGACTGCACTCGCCTTTGCCGGACAGGGGTATCACGTATTTATCAACTGCTATCACTCCCCCAAAGAACTGGAAGCCGTAAAAAACGAAATCGAAAAAATGCCGGGCGGAGCCTGTGACGCCTTTGTCGGGGACATCGGAAATCCTGCATTCGTCTCCGAAATGTTCAACGCTATCCACCAGACCTGCGGTGCGTTAGACGTCCTTGTCAACAACGCCGGCATTGCCCATATCGGTCTTCTCACCGATATGACGGATGCAGAGTGGAACCGCCTGCTTCAGACGAATCTTTCCTCTGTTTTTTACTGCTGCCGCAGTGCCGTACCCGGAATGGTTTCCCGAAAGTCCGGGAAAATCATCAATATTTCTTCCATGTGGGGAACGGTGGGCGCTTCCTGCGAAGCCGCATATTCCGCCACCAAATCCGGTGTGCACGGACTGACCCGGGCGCTTGCTAAGGAGCTGGCTCCCAGCAATATCCAGGTCAACGCCATTGCGTTTGGCTGTATCGACACTAGTATGAATGCGCAGCTTTCTCCCACGGAGCGGGCTGCTCTGGAGGAAGAAATCCCTGCCGGTCGGTTCGGGACGCCTAAGGAAGCTGCTGCGTTTATCGTGCAGTTAGCAAAAAGCCCTGCTTATCTAACAGGGCAGATTATCGGTCTGGACGGAGGCTTCATCTAGTACATCGGTTCCTGATTTTTCTCATAGATGAGCCTGAGTCCCTCCATTAATACGTTTCATCGGGACTCTTCCTCGCCAATATTTCATCTAAAATCTGTTTCGCGACTTCCTCTTTACCCATCAGCGGAAGCGCCTTTTCTTCGTCCGCCGTAATCAGGGTGACCACGTTCGTGTCCGTGCCAAATCCCGCGCCTTCCACCTTCAGATTGTTGGCAACAATCATATCCAGATGCTTCTTTGTAAGCTTCGCCCGGGAGTTTTCCAGTACGTTCTGCGTCTCCATGGAAAACCCGCACAAAAACTGCCCTTCTCTTTTCTGCTCTCCAAGAAATTTTAAAATATCCGGCGTGCGCTTAAGTTCGATGGAGAGTGCGCCATCTGCCTTTTTCACCTTTTCCTCGCTGACCTGGGAAGGACAATAATCCGCAACTGCCGCCGCCTTGACAATCACATCCTGCGTATCCGCACAGGCTGCCACTGCTTCAAACATCTCCTCGGCAGTCTCTATCTCTACCACCTTGACAAAAGGCGGCTTCCGGATGTGGGTCGGTCCTGTCACCAGTGTCACCTCTGCTCCGCGCAGCATGGCATTCATGGCAAGCGCATACCCCATTTTTCCGGTGGAATGGTTCGTAAGGTAGCGGACCGGGTCCACCGGCTCCCGGGTAGGACCGGCCGTGACCAGAACGCGCATTCCTTCCATATCTTTTTCAAATGCAATCTCTCGTAAAATATAGTCCAGAAGCACTTCCGCCTCCGGCAGTTTCCCCTCGCCCACATCCCGGCAGGCAAGCATTCCGACAGCCGGCGTAATCACCTCGAATCCATACCTTCGCAGTATCTCCAGATTATCCTGCGTGACCGGATTTTGGAACATCTGTGTATTCATAGCCGGTGCCACGATTTTCTTACAGGGGCACGCCATGACCGTGGTCGTCAGCATGTCATCAGCAATCCCGTGTGCCAGTTTTCCGATCACATTCGCCGTCGCGGGTGCAATCATAACCACATCCGCTTTTTTTGCAAGCGCTACATGTTCCACATGGTACTGGAAATTGCGGTCGAACGTATCCACAATACACCGATTGTTTGTCAATGTTTCAAACGTAATCGGATGGATAAATTTCGTCGCATTCTCCGTCATGATGACATGTACCTCACACTGTAGCTTCACAAGCATGCTGGCAAGGCTTGCAGCCTTATATGCAGCAATGCTCCCGGTCACACCGAGAAGTACCGTTTTTCCTTTTAACATTCTTCTTACGCCTCTTTCCTACTTAATCAGTCTCTGAATCTTCTTACTTTCCTCTGTCCCTGCCACTTTTAAAAGTTCAAACAAAAGCGACTCGTATGTGGTCAGAATGGCTCCTTCGTCCCGCATACGCTTCAGTGCAATCTTCTTATCATTTGCTTTTCGGCTGGAAATACAATCCGTTACCACCACAGGTACATACCCGGCTGCCACCAAATCGACCACCGTCTGCAGCACGCAGATGTGTGCTTCGATTCCGCAGATGATTACAAACCTCTTCCCATAGAGCTTATTTTTTACCGAATCATATGCAGTAAATGAAATCTTATCCACGTATGCATCGCTCTCTAACGCGTCCGTAATCTCCGACACTGTCATGCCAAGTCCCTTGGTATACTGCTGCGTCACCACCATGGGAACCCCAAGCACCTTTAAGCCAGCAAGTAAAATCGCCGAATTGTGTATGAGCGTCTCTTTTTCCGCCATCACCGGCACCAGTTTTTCCTGATAATCAATCACCAGCGCCACCGTTTTTTCTCTCTCTATTCTCATGTCTATCCTCCCTGCCACATTTCCATGTGGGATTTTATTTCATTTCCAATACAACCGGGCAATGGTCAGAGCCCATCACCTCTGTCAAAATCTTCGCATCCACAAGGCGCTCCTTCAGACAGTCCGACACGCAGAAGTAGTCAATCCGCCACCCTGCATTTTTTGCCCTGGCACTAAACCGGTAGGACCACCAGGAATAAATCCCCTCCGCATCCGGATAGAAATAGCGGAAGGTGTCAATAAAGCCCGCGTCCAAAAGCTGACCAAATTTTCCCCGCTCCTCATCCGTAAATCCCGCGTTTTTCCGGTTTGTCTTGGGATTCTTCAAATCGATTTCCCGGTGCGCCACATTCAGGTCGCCGCAGAAAATAACCGGCTTTGTCTCCTCCAGTTTTTTCAGATATACAAGAAAATCGGTCTCCCACTGCATCCGGTAGGGAAGCCTTAGAAGTTCATTTTGCGAATTTGGTGTGTACACCGTCACAAAATAATAATCTGCATATTCCAGCGTGATCACACGCCCCTCTTTGTCGTGTTCTTCCACTCCAATCCCATACTGCACGGAAAGCGGCTCCTGCTTTGTAAAAATGGCAGTACCGGAGTATCCTTTCTTCTCCGCATAATTCCAATATTGATGGTAGCCCGGAAGCGTAAGCGTAAGCTGTCCCTCCTGAAGCTTGCTCTCCTGGATACAGAAGATATCTGCATCCGCTTCTTTGAAAAATTCTAAAAATCCTTTCTGCACACAGGCACGGATTCCGTTTACATTCCATGAAATAAATTTCATCTTTCTCCCTCTATTTTTCTAATATTTTTTTAATTTCATCCATAAAAGTATTCACATCTTTAAATTCCCGATAAATGGAGGCAAACCGCACATACGCTACCTCATGCAGCTCTTTTAACTTCTTCATCACGATTTCCCCGATGACGCTGGTCGGAACTTCCTTGTCCTCCAGATTAAAAAGCTCCGTTTCAATTTCATCTATCATTTTTTGAATGTCATTTGTAGAAATCGGCAATTTGTGGCACGCCTGCAAGATTCCGGACTCGATTTTCGAGCGGTCATACTGTTGTCTTGTATTATCTTTCTTAATGACAATCAGCGGTATCGTCTCCACCTTCTCATATGTGGTGAAGCGTTTTCCACATTCATCACAGCAGCGCCTTCTGCGGATGGAGTTGCCATCCTCTGCCGGTCTGGAATCAATTACCCTCGTATCTGTATTGCCGCAATATGGACATTTCATCTGTCTTCCTCCTTGTCACTCTTCTTAGGTGCATTCTTTTCCTATTTTAACAGATACCACTCAGTCTTTGCAACTTTTCAGGAATTTTTCTTCACAAATTTCTACCATGATACAATCCGGACCCATTTTTTTGATACATTCAAACGGAATGACAAGCTCGGATGCATGCCCGAAGAACCCGCAGAATCTTCCCCCGACAGGTATCACAATCGCCTCAATACATCCTTTGCATTCGTCAAAAATCAAATCGTTTACACATCCCAGCCGCTTGCAGTTGCAAAGGTTAATCACTTCTTTTTCGCCCAGTTCACATAAACGCATCCCATCACCTGTTTTGAATCGTTGTATTTAAGATATGCAGGAAAACATCAATTGACACCAAATCAGCAGACAACTTTTATTCCATACATATTTGCACAGAAAGGCAGTTTACCCCGGCAGACTGTCCCTCACACACAGTGCCCCGTACCCGACCTGACGGTTGGGATATTCCGAGAAGCCTAAGATTTCCCTGGCTCCTCTCTGCAGATAAGCCTTCACCTTTTCCCCATAGAGGAAGGCATCATTTTTGTCAATAATCCCCCACTGCATGAGAAGCGCCGCACTTCCCGTCACAAACGGCGTTGCAAATGAGGTTCCGGAAAATACGCCGAAACCACCGTCCGGAATCGGCGCCCGGATATTCACTCCCGGTGCTGCGAGATCCGGTTTTACCCTTGCCCCGATGCCCCGTCCGGAGAAATCCGCATAGGTCATCGTCGCACTGTTGTATGCTCCTACTCCGATGGTGCGCAGCGCAGTGGAAGGGATGGTAAGCGTTCCGGATGCGCTGGGAAACAAAAATCCGGTCCCGGCGTTTAACACGCTTGCGCTGGGAAGCCAAAGTGCATAATTGCCGCTGACAATCCTTCTCGGAGTCAGAATAATCTTCCACACGCCACTGTTCATGTAATCTGTTCTCGGCAGAAAATCGATGAATATCTCCTGATCAATCGTGTACGGGCTCGGCTCTCCATAATACAAAAGAAGCTCCGTCTCTCCTACCCGGAATCTCTGGGTTCCCAAGGTCTCCCGGATTGGTCCGATTCGCACGCCGGAGGGAGACTGAATCGAAATATCCATGACATCATAATAGGCTTTCCAAATCTGCACATTCAAAGTCGTTTCGTTTTCCTGCACCGCCAGCTCAATCTCCACTTCCTCGGAATCATTTAAAATTCCGGACACATGACCTGCCGTACTTCCTTCATTTCCCGTTCCAATGCAAATGACGCTCTTCCACCGGTTGGCAATATCCTGTATGAACTGCTCCAGCAAACTGCTGCCATCATGTGCTCCGTATGTGTTGCCAAAACTGATATTGATGGCAACCGGCTGCCCATACTCCAAGGCTTTTCGCACCACGTAATCAATCGCCTGCATAAGCTCCGTCGTCCTTGGGAATCCATTTAGTTTCGGAAGCCCAAGCTTCACCACGATGAGATTACTCTCATATGCCACTCCGCGGTAGTCGCTGCTGTTTCCTGCAGCCACCCCTGCCACCGCTGTTCCATGACCGGAAACATCCCGGCTTGGCACAATTTGCCTGCGCTCCTCTCCGGTGGGCTGACGCAGTGCTTCATTGATTTGTTCATCGGTATATTCGGCTCCGATAAGATACCCCTCCGGGGGATTCTCAGAAAGAGATTGATCCCAGAGAGCCCGGATTCTTGTCGTCCCGTCGGCATTTCGAAACACCGGGTTTGCATAGTCGATACCCGAGTCAATGATTCCCACCAACACACCCCGCCCCGTGAGGTTGTACGGGGGTCTTTGCACCTGCGGGATACAGGACACTCGTTTTTCATTTTCTATGCTGAAAAACAGGCGCTTTGGTTTTTCAATAAATTCAATCTGCGGAAACTCCGCCAGCCGCTCAATCAGGCTTTCTTTGACAGTCACGATTGCAAATTCATTCTGCAGCTCCACCACCCGGATTCCCAAATTCCGGATTTCCTCCAGTGAGCCGGAATATTTTACGATTAAATCCCACTCCCGCTCAATTGCATCATATCCCACATCCAGCTCCAATGATTTCTGACGTTCCTCTTCTGTGGCGTCAAGTGCCAGATTTAACAGGTTTTCTAATTTCTGGTCAGTCATAACACACCCCCTCATTTTAAGATATGTTGCGTCTTTGTCCCATTTCTAAAGATTGTAAATTTTTTTGCATTATGCTAAGATAGTAACTAGTACATCGGTTTCGAAATAACTATGCGAACCGATGTACTAGCAAACGAAGTGAGGTTTACCATGAATAAAAAAGAAGTATTAGAAATCAGAAAACAATATAAGCCGGAGGAATGCTCGATTACCCGCATCTGTGGCTGTTATGTCAATGGCGACAAAGAGATTGTGGCGGAGTCCAGAGACGCTTTTCTGTCCCTCCCTGACGAGGAAATTTTTAAATATCTGACCATATTCAAACAGACCCTGTCCGGAACCATCGGGAAAAATTTACTCAACATGGAGTTTCCTTTGGCACAGGAAAGACCGGGCGGCACGCAGGATTTTTTCCTTCAGCTCCGCAATAGCCGACTGCAGGATGATATGCTGCTTCAGGAATTTTATCAGAAAATCATCGACCACTACGACTACGGGGAGAATTATTATATCATTCTCATCCATGTAGCTTATGACATTCCCGGAAGAGCCTCCGATGGAAGTGAAATGTTTGACGCTTCCGACGAAGTGTACGAATACATACTGTGCAGCATTTGTCCCGTTCATCTTTCCAAGGAGGGACTTTGTTACAATCCGGAAACCAACCATATGGAAAACCGCATCCGGGACTGGCTTGTGGAGCCTCCGGCGAAAGGCTTTCTTTTCCCGGCTTTCAATGAGCGCAGCACGGATATTCACAGTCTGCTTTATTTTTCCAAGCAGGCAGAGGATTTACAGCCGGAATTCATCGAACATGCCCTTGGCTGTACCTTTCCCATGTCTGCGGGAAATCAGAAAAATGCATTCCAGTCTGTGATTATGAATACACTTGGGGAAGAATGTGAATACGATGTCATTCGGAATATTCATGATAATTTGAACGAAATCATAGAAGAAACAAAAGAAGCGCCGGAGCCGCCGGTTCTGACCAAACCGGAATTAAAACGTCTCTTATCCAGCAGCGGTGTTACCGAGGAACGTATGGAAACCTTTGATGCCAACTTCGACCACATTGCCGGCGAGAAAGCAGAATTCCTTGTTCCCAATATTGCAGAGACACGAAAATTTTGCATCGAAACACCGGACATCATCATCAAAGTCAACCCGGAACGTGCCGATTTGGTGGAGACACGTATCATCAACGGCAGACAATGTCTCGTCATTGAAATGAACGATCAGGTAGAGGTCAACGGGGTGCTGATTCGAACCCTTCCGACCGCAGATGAGGCAGAATCATAGATAAAATGCCGCAGCAGGATGTACCACAAAGGCACATTCTGTTGCGACATTCCATAATGCATTTAAACCAGAAGCTCTCGTACCGGTATAAAATATCCTTTTTCATACCTGCATACCGGACACACCTCCGGCACTTTCTTCCCTGAATGGATATTGCCACAATTCAGGCACATCCAAAGTCCGTTTTCCTCTGCGTTCCTCTCGAAATAGGTATCATTCTGCAGCAATTTCGCCAGTTTCCCGAAGCGGGATCCATGTACCTTCTCAATCTCTGCAATCTGAAAGAATGCAGAAGCGACTTCGAAAAAGCCTTCGTCTTTCGCCGTGTTTCCAAAGGCAAGATAAATATCATCTGCCTCCTCATACTCGTTGTGCTGTGCGGATTCCAACAATTCTACAATCGTCGATTGTTTATCTACCGGATACCCTCCGCAGATTTCAATGGTCTGTCCCGCCATGTCCTTCAAAAGCTGATAAAAACGTTCCGCATGTGCACGCTCCTGATTGGCAGTGAATTCAAACACATATCCGACTGCGTACAGTCCCTGCTCCCGCGCTGTTTTTGCAGCAAACGTATACCGGTTTCTCGCCTGACTTTCTCCGGCAAATGCCTTCATCAGATTCTCTCTGGTCTGACTGTCTTTAAAACTTACATTCATAACACATCCTCCTCTTAAGATAGTGTGCACATAAATTTCCCATTTATTCCAAATTAATTAAAACCAAAGATTCGATTTGCAACCATATACGCCAAAGAGGAAACCTTTCTTCCCGGTCTTCCCGGAAGATTCATCGTCTGTCCCAGAATTCCGTAACGGATTTTCCGGTATACCTTTATATCCTTACTTGCAAGATACTCCCACAATTCTTTCTTCTTTTCCAGATTTTCCGGATTCTTAGAACGGATAGCGATAATCGAAGAGACCGTCATCATAATTGCAAGGTAATTTATCATGTAATTCCTCAATTTCTTATTGGCAATCTTTTTCATCTGATACATATCAATCATCGTCTTGGTTACAAAAATCTGCTGGTCAATCCGTTTAATCATGTTCTGCTCATTGACCGACTGCCCGTCTCTTCCGATAAAATAGCGATAAAAATTCACATTCACATAATAGAATGTTTTTACGTGCGGAAGTGGATAATACACGTAAAGATTGTCTACATAAAACGTGTGCTTTGGCAATTCCAGTCCGCACATTCTAAGTAACTCTGTCCGATACATCACGGAATGCATCAATATGTACTGCCCCAACCGGAAATGCCCCATATCCTTCCATGAAATCACCCTGTTTTGCGGCATCACATTTTGGTAATGAATCACTTTTTTACGCTTTGCCCCAATCTTCTCATATACATAATTGGACACAAGCATATCTACCATCTTATCTTCATCCACCAACTGATGCAGTACCTCCAGTATCTTTGCCAATGATGCTTCATCCACCCAGTCATCACTGTCTACCACTTTAAAATAAAGCCCGGTCGCATGTTTTAATCCTGTATTCACAGCGTCTCCATGCCCGCCGTTTTCCTTATCCACTGCTTTGACAATGGTCGGATACTGCTCCTCGTAGCGTTTTGCAATTTCCGGTGTGTTGTCCTTAGAACCATCATTCACAATGATAATCTCTACATCCTCGCCTCCTTTTAAAATGGACTCGATTGCATGATCCATGTATTCTGCTGAATTATAACATGGAATGGCAAAAGTAATATACTTCATAACCTTCTCTCTCCTCTTTTGAATAGTAACTATAGTATAAATCATTTTGCCCCATTTTCCAATTGTAAGTTTTGGAAAAAACAAATCATTGGAAAAAACAAATCATTCGTGTTTACAATTTGTTCATTTTTCTTTTAAAAACTTTTCATCTAAACAACATTCTTTCTTCACTTCTTCTCGATATACTAATAATGTCGAAAGAAGAAATTAACTAAAGTATTTAAATATACTAATTCGAGTAGCACTTTTTCATAATACATGCCAGGAATCGCACCTGCGATTTCCTGGCTTCCTCCCTCCTTTCGAGGCTTTTTTTATTTTCAGGATGTTTCTCCTTTTTCCCTTGCAATTTCAAATTTTGCTTCTACTATTGTCATATTTCCTGCAGAATCCGTCACTCGCACCTCCAGCGTATGTCTGCCCTGTTTTGTATATTTCTTTTTTTCGTTACAGAGAACCCCGTCCAACCGCACTTCATATGTATAGGTGGTAAAATCACAAACAATCTCTTCTATATCATAGTTCCACCAAAATGCAGCCATCCTCGTTCCGTTTATTTCATTTACTTTCTGAATCGTTGGACTCGTCTTATCAATTATGAGCTGTCTTTTCTCCTCACAATGATTTCCTTCTGCATCCGTTACCTCAAATGAAAGCTGATACATTCCCTCTTCTTTTAAAATGGTCTGAATGGCATAATTATCCCCCTCCTTTTCCCAGTTACGGATGACCTCCTCTTCCCTCTCTCCGCCCGGCTTCTCCCACACAATCCTTCCGGTCAAGGTTTCTATCGGATTCTCTGCCGTTACCCTGCAGGAAAGTGCCACATCAAATCCAACAATCATGGAATCGCGAATTCCCACTATCTCCAGTTGCGGTACACTTTTCTTCTCGAACGTTTCTTCCAAATCACGGACATGCCCTGTTTCTTTTGGAAAAAGCACAGTCTCTGCTTCTTTAACAGCAGAGGGAGACACCTCATTTTGCATACCGCCATTTCCCACAGCTTCTTGAAAAGCACATACGGAGCCTGTATTTCCGGCACAATCAGTCACATATCCATATAGTTTTCCCAAAAATCCTTCCGGGACGGTTACAAAGATGTGATTGCCCTTCGCATACTGCCATGTACTATTTCCCCATTTGTAGTAAATGCCCTCCACTCCGGATACATCATCCTCTGCCCGGATTTCTACTACCGTCCGATTCTCGTTAAAAAGAAACTGGATTGCTTCCTCCGGAACGCTTCGGTCTATCTTCACTTTTTTTGTGGTTTCACTTCCGGAAAGAATCTTTCCATTCCGCTCTTCTGCCCATACATCCAACAGATATTCCCCCGCTGAAAATATTTCCGGCGCAATCTTTGCCTCGTTTAATTTTCCCGTCACACTTCCGGTGATTTTTTTTCCATTTGGACAACTGACCTGATACCGAATCCTCTGGTTTTCTTTCATGGATTGAATCGTGATTTCCGGTGAGGTTTTAAAATACCCGTTTTCCCCATCCGGCTCCCGGCAAGTGATTTGATAATACACAGAAACATCTTCTGCCTTTAATACCCTCCCGCTTAGCAGACATAGCACAGTTAATGCTATAAAAATAGCGCCTATCTTTCGAACCATACCTGTTCTCCCTCCACTCTGATTCCGTATTCCCTCTGCAGCATAGAAAACCGCTTAGTTCCTAAAACAGCATTCCATTTGCAAACAACCTCGCTTATTTTTTCTTCCTTTTCCTCTTTCGTAAATGTCTCATTTTTGCAAACCAGTTGAATAAAACTCAGTGCCAGTTCCGTCGACTTTGCATACTTCTCTAAACCTTCCTCACAGACACCAAGTGCCTCCTTTGGCATATTGCATTTCTCGTACAGACTGACAACGGTCCTGTAATACGCCTCTTCCTGCCTGCTATCCAGCATATCTATGTATATCTCCAATGCTTTCAAATATTTTTCCTCTTTCATATACTGATATGCCTGTCTTTCCCTTTGTACACTCTCGTCCCCATTTTCCGACTCATTTGTTATTTCTTTTGCATCTAACCCTTCTGCATCTGATTCTTCTGCAAATGGAACCCCTCCCTGCCCATTTTGCAAAATTATATCTGAAAGCCAGGTATATGCGCCCCATAGTCCAAATCCGACACAAGCGATTACCACAATCCTCCGTGTGAGCTGTCTCCTCTTTTTTGATAAAATCGCAGAAAAATCCGATACAACTTGTCCAAAATGATGGTATTGCTTTCTCGAATTATCGGTGAGACATTTTACTATTATTTTTTGCAATCGGGATTCCTCACCTCTTGTCAGACCTTTGGGGAGACTGGATTTTGCAAATAGAAACTGCAACGTTTTTCCAAATGAATAGATATCCTTACGTACTGCTTCTTTTGAATCAAATTTTTTTTGAAATTCTTGTGGTATTTTTACTTTTGATTTTAACAATCCTACCGTTTTGTCTGTTTGAATCATAATGTGAAATGGTGTAATATGTTTGTCTTGATCAATTGCTTCTATGTCTTCCATATCCGCTAATTGTTTGATAATCTGTGAAATCCATGAAAAAAGCTGTTCCTTTTCCACACGGGGATGCCGAAGGAGATACCCGCCTAATGTTTCTCCCAAGACATAATCCGAACCAATGCAAGAATTCGAACCCTGCCTAATCACACGAATCACTTCGTAATTGTGTCTCAATTCTGTTCCTCCTGATATTCAAATAAAAACAATGGAAATAAAAGATGTTTGAATGGCCTATCGATGTCGGTCTTATAATGCAAGAAACCTCCATATCACAAGATACGAAGGTTTCTTAGCGTGGGCGAGAGGATTCGAACCCCCGACCTTTTGGTCCGTAGCCAAACGCTCTATCCAGCTGAGCTACGCCCACACACTGCCGCAAACCGGAATCGAACCGGTACGGGAGTATAAGTCCCGCAGGATTTTAAGTCCTGTGCGTCTGCCAGTTCCGCCACTGCGGCAAGTTTATCATTTGAATTTTACGACATAAGAGATGTCGTAAATGGGACCAATAGGGCTCGAACCTATGACCCTCTGCTTGTAAGGCAGATGCTCTCCCAGCTGAGCTATGATCCCATGGGATATAAGAAACATTTCACACGAAATGCGTCACCACATTGAGTGTTCAATGTCAGCGACCCGAAAGGGACTCGAACCCTCGACCTCCGCCGTGACAGGGCGGCGCTCTAACCAACTGAGCCATCGGGCCAGAAAATTTTTTAAAAGTGGACCTTCAGGGACTCGAACCCGGGACCGATCGGTTATGAGCCGATTGCTCTGACCAACTGAGCTAAAGGTCCATATAAAAGTGTTCACATCAAGCCGATGATCGGACTCGAACCGATAACCTGCTGATTACAAATCAGCTGCTCTGCCAATTGAGCCACATCGGCATAAAACTACTCTGAGCAGCTGATTTGTAATCAGTCTGCTCTGCCTCATATTGCCCTTACGTGCAATAAGCACGAATTGAGCCACATCGGCATAAAATACTACACCCTTTGTAGTAAATGACTCCTACGGGAATCGAACCCGTGTTACCGCCGTGAAAGGGCGATGTCTTAACCGCTTGACCAAGGAGCCGAAAAACTCCCCCTGTTGGAC
>ONED01000014.1:55822-67899 GCA_900316755.1 uncultured Eubacteriales bacterium | reverse complement strand
CGCTCCTTTAATATAGGTAAAAACTCTTTTGCAATCTTCCTGTTCACCAGACAGACTTCCGCAGCATTGCACACGGAAGGTCTGCTCATCTTCGCATTTTCCACAATATCCACGGCCTTCTTTACATCGGCATCTTCGTCCACATAAATATGACAGATTCCGGTTCCCGTTTCAATGCAGGGCACGGTAGCATTTTCCACACAGGCACGAATGAGACCCGCCCCTCCCCGCGGAATCAAAAGGTCTACCTTTCCGTTCGCAGTCATCAGGGCACTCGCCTCACTGCGGTCCGTATCTGTGGGCATTCCAATCAAATCTTCCGAAAGGCCTGCCTTCAAAAGCCCCTCTTTTAACGCCTTTACGATTGCCATGGAAGATTGATGCGCCTCTTTCCCACCTCGGAGAATACACACATTTCCGCTCTTAATGAGCAGTGCCGCAGCATCCGACGTGACATTCGGGCGGCTCTCATAAATCACTGCTACAACGCCCATCGGTACCGATACCTTTTGAAGCTGCAATCCGTTTTCCAAAGTCCTGCTCATTAGAATCCTGCCAACCGGATCCGGCAGTGCGCGGACTTTTTCAATCCCTTCTGCCATTGCCTGAATACGGGCGGCAGAAAGTTTCAACCGGTCTGCCATAACCCCTTCCCCATAAGCTTCCAAATCTGCCCGGTTTGCCGCAAGAATCTCTTCCGTATGTGCAAGGAGACTCTCCGCCATAAGGTGAAGCCCTCTATTCTTTTCCTCTGTGCCAAGTGCCGCTGCAGTCGGTTTCACTGCCAACGCAGCTTCTAAAAGCTCCCAAACCTTCATTTTCACTTCCCCTTTCCTACAAAACGTGTTCCCGCCGGTTTCCCTTCAAAAATATCATAAAGGATGTTTGGATTGCTGCCGTTTGCAATCACCATATCCATCCCCGCATCCATGCAAATCTGTGCCGCATGAAGCTTTGTCACCATCCCGCCGGTAGCAAGTTCGCTTCCCTTAGAGCCTGCCAGCTCCATAATATCCGCACTGATTTCTTTCACTTCCGGAATCAGAACTGCATCCGCAACACGATGCGGGTCTGCAGTATAAAGCCCATCAATATCGGAAAGAAGGATCAGTAAATCCGCATTTACACCTGCCGCTGTAATGGCTGAAAGCGTATCATTGTCACCCACTTTGATTTCCGATGTTGCAATCGTATCATTTTCATTGATAACAGGCAGAACTCCTAATTCCAGCAGACGATCCAACGTATTGCGGAAGTTTGAAAAACGCTCCTCATTCTCAAAATCTGCTCCCGTCATCAAAATCTGTGCGACGGTATGGTTGTGCTCCTGAAAAAGTTTGTCGTAAATATACATCAGCTCGCATTGCCCAATAGCCGCTGCCGCCTGTTTGGAAGGAATATCGCCCGGTTTCTCTTTGAGTCCCAATTTCCCGATGCCCATTGCAATCGCTCCGGAGGAAACTAAGATGATTTCCAGACCTGAATTTTTCAAATCCGACATAACCTTGCAAAGATTTTCCATTCTTCTTATATTAATATTTCCATTTCCATAGGTCAGTGTGGATGTCCCAACCTTAATTACAATCCTCATAAGATCCCTTCTCCCTAGACAATTTACTTGAGTATACTATAGGAAAAGTTTCGAAGTCAAGAGAATGGAGAAAAATGACTTTCTTGACTTCATTTTCCTTTCCCTGTAATATAAGATACAAACAAGCCGAAAGGAACGATTTATTATGCAAAATTCAGACACGCCTTTGAAAAATGTAAAGAATTTGACCACGCTGTGCTATATTGAAAAAGACGACTGCTACCTTATGCTGCATCGCGTCTCAAAGAAGAATGACGTGAACAAAGACAAGTGGATTGGAGTCGGCGGACACTTTCTGACAAACGAATCCCCGGAGGAATGCCTGCTCCGGGAGGTAAAAGAAGAAACAGGGCTTACCCTTACCCGTTATCGTTTCCGCGGAGTTGTCACTTTTATCTGCGATAAACTCCCCGAAGCGGAGTATATGCACCTGTTTACTGCCGATGAGTTTGAAGGAGAACTGATTGCCTGCAATGAAGGAACACTGGAATGGATTCCCAAATCCGAAATTTACAATCTGAATCTTTGGGAAGGAGATATTATCTTTCACAAGCTTCTGGACGCAGACGCACCTTTTTTCTCGCTGAAGCTGGCATATGAGGGTGATAAGCTGGTTGAGGCGGTGTTAGATGGAAAGAATGTGTAATTCTTATTTCGAGACTCCAAGTCTCGCCATTAATGCCTCCTGTAGGACTCTAGACACGTTTAAATGTGCTTTTTCGGCTTCTATATTTAACCAATTGGGGAGTGTTACATTTCTCCTTACAGTTTTATTATCATATTTTCTGCGATATGCATCTACATCCACATCCACCAGAGATATCATACTCTTTCCATCTTTTACAAACGTTCCCTGCATCATGTCAATCATTGTTTCCGGTGTGGAATCCGGAATCTTCTGTCCATAATCCTGCATCGTAATCACAGTTAGCCCAATCGCATCACGAACCATTTCTATGGCATTGACTAAATCTTTCCCTTCTGTCAGAATTTCCAGATCAGGAACTTCCGCCAAAATGCATTCCTCTGTTTTTGTAAAAATAACCGGATATACTTTTTTCATTTCTACAGCCCCCACTTTCTTAAAATTGCTTTTGCCAATTTCTCATTGATTTCTTTATGTCTTGGAATAAGTTCCATATCATTTCCCCTAATATATATGTCATGACTGCCTCCATGTCTCTCAAACGCAAATCCAATCTTTTCCAGTTTTCTTATCAAATCCCTTTGTCTCAATAGTCTTCTCCTCACTTCCTTATTATATGTTATTTCAGACAAATAAGTCAATAGAAATACACATTTTATACACATCGTTCGTGCCATTGAATTGTGTATGCTCCATTTTCGTCATCCATTTTAAATTGTAAATTTTGAATCCCATGGCGAACCGCCGCTAAAAATTGAATATTTGAATATTTAACTTGCATGACTATACTAACATTTTCAAAGGGAATATGCAACAAAAAATGAAGGAAATGTTCCGCTCTTGTAAGGGCTAAAACATCTCCTTTTCCTCTCATATCCGTCCTTTCAGTGCCTCATACAGAAATGAAACCGGCAGTCCTACCACGTTAAAATAGTCCCCGTCTATCTTTGCGATGTGGACTGCAAATCCACTCTGGATGCCGTATGCTCCGGCTTTGTCCATTACATTGTCGCGCTCAATATACGCCCATATTTCTTCGTCTGTCATGGGATTCACATATACGTCCGTCTTGACGGCTTCATTGATAACTGTTTTCGCCCCGTTCGCGTCGAAACTCAGAATCGCCACGCCGGTATACACCTGATGTTTCTGCCCTTGAAAGCTCTGAATCATCCGGAATGCATCTTCCTTGGACTCTGGCTTTCCCAATATATTTCCTTCATAAGAAACGATGGTATCTGCGCCTATAATGACCGTATCTTTCATTTCCGTCTGATCGGCAACATCTTCTGCTTTCAGAAGAGAAAGTTCTTTTACGATTTCTTCCGGAGCAGTGCCCGTATAAGTTTCCTCCTTATGGCTTACGCGCACCTCAAATTCGTATCCTGCCATCTTCATAAGCTCGCTTCTTCTCGGCGAAGCAGAAGCAAGAATAATCTTTTTCTTTCCCATGATTTACTCCTTTATACTCCCACCAGATTCTTTCCATCAATGATCAAAAGGTATTCCCCAATAGTGGAATGATACTGTGTTTCATACAACATGATTCTTTGCCTCTTCCTACGATTGCATTCTCTATCAAGTATATCACACCTTAACTCCCAAACCGAAATGAAATCATAAAAATTTTCTAAAAAAATTTTTCAAAAAAGTATTGACAACATTTTCTCACAGTGCTATGATTCCGTCATAAAGCAAAGGGGCTACGAGTTATTCGTGGTCCTTTTACTTTTTACATAGGAGAAACGTGCACAATTTCTTATCAATTTAATTAATCAAGCGGGGCAAAGGTGCTTACTCTTTTTGGAGAAAACCATTTGTCCCGCTTTTTTAATGCCTTATTACTTTTCTATGAAAGGGGAATTTATTATGAGTCAAGAAATTTTAAGTTTGGTCGATGAACACGTCTTTGGTGTCTGGTTTCTAATCGGCGCCGCACTGGTATTCTGGATGCAGGCCGGTTTTGCAATGGTGGAGACCGGTTTTACCAGAGCCAAAAATGCAGGGAACATTTTGATGAAAAACCTGATGGACTTCTGTATCGGTACAGTTGTATTTGTCCTGATTGGGTTCAGTTTTCTCTTAGGGGAAGATATGTTGGGGCTGATTGGAAAGCCGGGTCTGGATATCTTCACAAGCTATCAGAATTTTGACTGGTCTAATTTTGTATTTAACTTGGTGTTCTGTGCAACAACCGCAACGATTGTTTCAGGAGCAATGGCAGAGAGAACAAAGTTCTTATCCTACTGTGTATATTCCGCAGTGATTTCTGCTTTGATTTACCCAATCGAGGCACACTGGATTTGGGGCGGTGGCTGGCTGGCACAGCTTGGCTTCCATGATTTTGCAGGTTCTTGTGCAATTCACATGGTTGGTGGCTTAAGTGCTTTAATCGGAGCAAAAATACTTGGACCTCGTATCGGTAAGTTTACGAGAGACAAATCCGGTAAAGTGACAAAGGTAAACGCTTTCCCGGGTCACAACTTAGTGATTGGCTGCCTTGGTGTATTCATCTTATGGCTTGGCTGGTATGGATTCAACGGTGCTGCCGCTACAAGCATTGAGCAATTAGGTTCTATCTTTTTGACAACGACAATTGCTCCTGCTGTTGCCACTGTTGTATGTATGATTTTTACATGGATAAAATATGGAAAGCCGGATGTTTCCATGTGTCTCAACGCTTCCCTCGCAGGTCTTGTTGGTATTACAGCTCCCTGTGATGTGACAGATGCATTGGGTGCAGCGCTTGTCGGCGTTGTTTCCGGTCTGCTCGTAGTATTCGGCGTATGGCTTTTGGACTACAAGCTCCACGTGGATGACCCGGTTGGTGCAGTTGCAGTTCACTTTATGAATGGTGTATGGGGAACCCTGGCAGTTGGTTTATTTGCAACAACCTCTGCTCCGGGAAATGATACTCTCGTAGGTTTGTTCTACGGTGGTGGATTTGGATTACTCGGAAAACAAATCCTCGGTGTCGTTGCCGTATGTGCATGGACTGCAGTTACGATTACCATTACGTTCTTCGCAATCAAAGCAATCTTCGGTCTTCGCGTTACAGAAGAAGAAGAAATTGTCGGACTGGATTCCTGCGAACACGGTCTTCCGTCAGCATATGCAGGATTCAGCATTATGGATGTGGGCAACACCATGGTAATGGATGTAAATGAAAACACAGACCTTGGCACAGATGATTACGTTGCCGCTTCTAAGGCACAAAAGGATGCTGCTGTGAAGGTAGTAAAAATGCCTGATGCACTTGCAACCGGTATTTACAAAGTGGTTATCATCGCAAAACTTTCCAGATATGAGAAAGTGAAGAAAGCCATGAACGACCTTGGTGTAACCGGTATGACAGTTACTCAGGTTATGGGCTGCGGTATCCAGAAAGGTGCCGGCGAGATGTACCGTGGAGTAGAAGTCGATGCAACATTGCTTCCGAAGGTAAAACTGGAAGTGGTTGTTAGCAAGATTCCTGTTGACTCTGTCATCGAAGCAGCAAAGAAAGCACTCTATACCGGCCGTATCGGAGATGGTAAAATCTTTGTATACAGTGTAGACAAAGTTGTAAAAATCCGTACAGGCGAAGAAAATGAAGCAGCTCTTCAGGATGTAGAATAATCATATCGCAATCTAAGGGGCTATCACAATAGCCCCCTTTTCATCCTATGAAATGTCCACGGGAAAGTCATCTCAGGGTTTCTACAGCCGCCTTTTCTATCAAAAGACCGGCCCGATACCGTTCCATAAATGCTTCGTATCCGGCAACGTCTTCCGCATCCGGCTCCACCGTCACACTCTCGACTCCTGCAAAAATCTTGTTTTCCAGATAGTCACATAGAGTTTCCCCGTCTTCTTTCCAAAGCATATATGCGGCAAGGATTGCCACACCCCATGCTCCTCCTTCTCCCGCTGTCTTCATCACAGACACCGGTGTATTAAGAGCAGCCGCCAATACTTTTTGTCCGACCCCTTTTGTTTTAAAAAGACCGCCGTGTCCCCAAATCACATCCACTTTTACCCCTTCGTTGGCAATCAACAAATCATTTCCCACCTTGATTGCACCGAGTGAGGTATAAAGGTGCGTCCTCATAAAGTTTGCCAGAGAAAACCTGCAGCTTTGCTCGCGCACGAAAAGTGGCCGTCCCTCCGCAAAATGCGTGATGTGCTCTCCCGAGAAATAATTGTAAGCGAGCAAGCCGCCGCAGTCCTTATCCCCTTCTAAAGCCTTATTGTAAAGACCGCTATAGAGCGTGTCCATATCTACTTCGACCCCAAATGTATCGCAGAATTCTTTAAACACATTGACCCAGGCATTCAAATCGGAAGTACAGTTGTTGCAATGCACCATCGCAACCGAATTCCCCTCCGGTGTCGTCACGATGTCAATCTCCGGATACACTCTGGAAAGCTTCTTTTCCAAGACAATCATGGAAAAGACGGAGGTTCCTGCTGAGACATTTCCTGTGCGCACTTTCACACTGTTCGTGGCAACCATCCCCGTACCTGCATCTCCTGCTGGCGGGCACATGGGAATCCCGGCTTTTAATGTTCCGGATGAATCCAGCAGCCTTGCACCGGTTTCCGTAAGCACACCTGCCGCTTCCCCTGCCGTCAAAGGCTCGGGAAGGATTTCTCTGAGCTTCCAAGGATAGTTTTTATCTGCAACCCTTGCATCAAACGCCTCCAACATTTCTTCATAATATGTTTTTGTTTCGGCATCAATAGGGAACATACCGGATGCATCATCCACCCCCAGCACCTTCTCACCGGTCAGCATCCAATGCACATAACCCGACAGCGTCGTCATGTACCGGATCTGTTTCACATGCTCCAAATCGTCCAGCACAGACTGATAGAGATGTGCAACACTCCATCTCTGTGGAATCTGATGTCCAAACAGCTCCATAAGCTCGATTGTCGCAGGCTCCGTCATCGTATTCCTCCATGTCCGGAACGGAACTAACAATTCATCATTCTCGTCAAACACCAGATACCCATGCATCATGGCACTGATTCCAATCGCACCTATGGTCTCCAGCTCTGCATCGTATCGCTTCTTTACGTCTTTTTGCAGATCCGCAAAACAATCCTGAAGTCCCGTCCATACCTCATCCAGATGATAGGTCCAAATACCGTCTTCCAGCCGGTTTTCCCACGCATGACCACCGGAAGCAAGAATCTCATAGTCCTGGTCCAGTAATACTCCTTTGATTCTGGTAGACCCCAGTTCAATCCCCAGTACCGTTTTCCCTTCTTTGATAAAATCGCGTGCTTTTCTTACATCCATAGCTTTTCCTCCTGCATTTTCATTTCCGATTCTGCTTTTTCTTCTATTATACCAATCCTGCTATTGTTTTACCAATTATTTTTCTTGCCAGAACAACTATTTGCATACTATTATATAGAGTAGAAATACAAATCCATAAGAAGCGAGGTAACTCATATGAAACGTAGTTTGAAAGAAACCGTTATAAGACTCCTGATTTTACTCTTAGGCCTGACCATCGCACACTTGGGTGTGACCCTCTTTTTGCTGGCAGACCTGGGCGCCGATCCATTCAATGTACTTGTACAGGGTGTTTTCCGCACAATCGTAAATATCACCCATATAGAAACGCTGACACATGGGTATACCCATATGGGAATCTGCTTCCTTATCATGATTGTACTGTTGTTTGTTGACCGGAGCTATATCAAACTCGGTACGATTGTCTGTATGTTTTTAGGAGGACCGATTATTGATATGTTTACCTTCCTTTTGCAGGGATTCATCAATTCGAGGAATCCTTTCGCAATACGGATTATCACGGTAGCACTGGGCTGCATCATTCTTTCGTTTGGTATGACCATTGTCATGGAATCAGACGCCGGCACAGGTCCGAATGATTTAGTTGCCATCTCCATCAGTGACAAATTACATAGACCTTTCGGTCCTACCCGTATCGTAACAGACATCTCATTCATTGTAATTGGTTTCCTCCTCGGAGGAGTATTCGGCGTCGGCACCGTCATCTGTGCGTGTCTGGTTGGAATGGTCGCTGATCGGTTTCTTCCGTTCCAGCGAAAATGGATTAGCTGCGTGTTAAAGAGATTCCGGAAGCTGGAAGCATAACTACAAAAACTGCAAAAAATGCAAAAATAGGGCTGCGCAATAGCGAAATCGGTTTCACTGAGCCTGATTTCGCTATTGCGACATCCCCTGCTTTTATTTTCATTCTATTTGCCGGATGCTTCCAAGGCTTCTTTTTCTTTCAACTTTTCCAGCTTTCTCTGCATTTTCATTTTTCTCTTTTGATGCCTGTGTTTTCTCGTCGCAATGAAATAAATCAATGTCACTGACAGAATGACTACCAAAACGCCTAAAGCAATAATCACATAGAGGTAGTACTTTTGCAAAAACGAAAGGAATGTTCCCTTTGACTCCTCCACTTTTTCCACTTCTTCTGCTTCTTCCGTCTCTACATCTTCATATTCTCTAAAAAGCTGAAGACTATTTTCTGTTTTTTCATATTGATAGACTACCTTTTGACCAAATTCATTCATAACCTTAATCTGAATATAATTTGCATAATCTGGGTTCTCATAAGTCCATCCATACAACGTTTGTCCATCGATAGTAACTTCAGAGTACACCATGTTCTCACGAATCTGCTCCTCTTCAGTTAAATCATATACAATCACATTTCTACCCAAAATAGAAATCGGTCTGAATACGGATATAATTGTATCCGTTTCATCATAGATGTAGAAATTCTTATTGCCTGCTTCATCCACCAAATAAACTAGCGTCATATCAAACTGATTACTGTGGTATGCCTGAACTTCCTGTCCATCCAACATGACCGTCGTGCTCTCAAAAGATGTCGGTATTCCTATATTGCTTTGATTTCTTACGACACCCAGTTTTTCTCCACCATATGTTGTGTATACAAGCGGAGTTTCATCCACTTGCACATTCACTGTGTAGTTCTTCTGCGTCCCGTTTTCTGCTGTACATACAATCACAAATTCATTATTACCCGGAACTAATGTCTTCTCACCGATTCCCGACACGGTAGCCTTTGCATCATTCGCTTGTGCATTCAATGTGATTTTATCCATCGTTCCCTCTAACGCAACACTGTATTTTGTTGTGGATGCACTAAACTCCGGTGACAACATCCCGGTCGAAACAGTTAATGATGATAATGTATTATCCTTAGAACGATTATCTACTACAACAACCTTTTTCTTCACAGAAACACTCGCGCTGGCTGGTCCCTCTGTTACCGTATCATAATTTGCGCCGATTCCGCTTACAGATACCGTACACGTTTCTCCTGTCAATTTAATCGTGGCTTTTGCCGACTCTCCTCGGTCCAAAGAAGTTGCCCCAAGTCCTGACACAACCGTTCCACCCGATACGCTTAATGCGACATTGGACACGAAATAATTACTTTCCGCTTTCACCGTTACAGTGAATGTCGCACCGGCATTCACCTGCGATGCACTCGCTGAAATGGTGAGCCCCCCTGCAGCTCTTGCATCCATTTTCATATTGACTGCCATTAACGTGAACAGCATAAAAGAACACAATAACTTTGCTATTCTCTTTCTCATATCTTCTCCCTCATCATTGTACTATCGTACCTTTACGATCCAAATAATTGCGCAACACCACATAATCCAATGCAGACACTTTCCCATCACGGTTTGAGTCTGCGCTCGTGAGGTACGCTCCATTTAATGTATACTTGTTATCTAAATAGTTTCTCAATATTACATAATCAAGAGCGGACTGTTTTCCGTCCCCATTTACGTCTCCACGAATTACCACAGAATAGTCAATGGTGGTTCCATTTGTCGTAATACTGATTGTCATACCCGTAGCGATAATTCCGGTGGTCACTTGTGTTCCGTTTGCCTGTTTTACCACCACACCGATGCCGGAATCCAGTGCCTTTACTTTTGAGATAATTGTTGACACATCGCCACCAACCGCAAATCCTGTCAATTGATTTCCCGAATGAACCACATTTAATGCAGCAAGTACTTGAGCATGCGTCTTTCCTTGTTCTCCCGTATCCGGTTGTGAAGGTGGGGTTATATTTCCACTGCCGTCAAACACAATCTGAACATCACTCGCCTTCACATACACATAATCCCGGCTCGTATCATAAATAGCTTCCAAATCTTTTTGATTACGGTCATTTGTCAGAGACATATCCGAAATCACTTTATAAAATTGATTTCCGCCACTTCCCGTCACTGTTTCTAGAATTGTCACAGGGAAATCATAAATATACGTTCCATCTCGTGCATCGGATGTATAGATACATGTGCTCGAAGTATCTGCCTCTTTATAAAACCGAATCATTCCACTTCGTGCTATTCCTATCGTGTATCGTCCGTAATCAATCTTTTCGGTATCAAGATAATATCCTCTTGCAGCTGCCTTTTCTCCCCAGTATGGGTCAGACGCATATTTCACGTTCATACCACTATGTTTATCTCCAACATGCGGCCCCCTGTATCTCCGATCCATACCATCCAAATAACCTATATGTACGATTTGATATGCGAACTCATTGATACATTGTTCTACAGACTTAAAATAGTTTGCAGACTCTCCCGGACTGGAATCGACCGCATTCCATCCGAAAAGATTATTTTTTGTTATCGCAATGTTACTGGTTCCCCATGCAGATTCATTGATTGCTATACCATATAAAAGAAGCGAATTGACGGTATATTGCTTTTGCGTCGCTACAAAGGCACTTCCGGTTGTAAGCATCACCGAAGTTGGTTTATTCTGTTGTGCTATATACCCATCATACTGTTCTGCTGTAAACGGTGCCGTCGTGTGAAACGACAAATACTGATAATAATTATAGTAAGGTGTATCGACATTGATTGCATTCTGATAGGTATTGCCTCGGTAATCTTGAATCATTTTGGCAAAGTCTGTATAAAAGTAATGCCCATCATAACTGTAGTACTTGACATCCTTCTCAAGATAAGTAGGCTTATGTCCAACACGCGTACTCATCATAGATAGACTAGTCTCGTCATTGCTATAATAATATGTATAACTATGCATCAAATAACCATTATCTGCAACCCAATAATAACTAATCTTTTCAGACTCATTATACTCGGAAAACCGATTCACATGGCTCTTATGCACTTTCATAACCACACCTGATAGTTTACAGATATAATAATCACCTTCTGTACGTATATATGCTGCATCACCGGCAGAATAACCATAAAAATATCCTGCCCGTCCCGTATCCACTTCCGTATAATCGATTGTTTTTCCAGAATTCGAGTGCACAAACCTCAATACACCAATCTCATCACCGGAACGTGGGCTGATACCCCCATCCTCCAAGGAGAACAGGCTAACCATGCTGTTTCTAAACTTTTTTACCACGCTTTCTTCCGGAATCTCAATCTTTATCGGATTCCCGCCTTCATCTAAAACGTAGAAACTATGATCCTCTTCATCTTGCGCATTGGAATCAATATTTACAAAAAGAAAACTCGTCAAAAAACACACTACTGCCAGCAGCATGCTCAGACAAGTTCTAAGTCTCTTTCTCCCCCAAATTTTCATTCTATGATCTCCCCTTAATATTACATAATCCCCTATTTGTCATATCATTAATTATTATACAGAATTATATCATATCTTGTCAATTGGTATCTCGCCTCAATGTGGCTTAAATCCTTTATTTTACCAGAAACTCCCTGCCTTTTAACCCGTCTTTAGGATTTAGCACCATAATTCTTTGACAGTTCATGCATATACAGGTTTCGCGGAGCTAGCATATTTGCTGGCTTTTTTTGATGTTGAAA